>JAJXXG010000832.1 GCA_021781255.1 Acidobacteriota bacterium | reverse complement strand
CTGGATTGTGACGCTGCAGGGCGGCCAGCCGCTGAACTTCGGCTGCCCGACTGGAACGACTTCCGGAACCGGCTGTAACACGATGCTGGTGAAGGGACAGAGCCCGCAGCTCGGCATCAAGGTGAAGACGATTGATGGCAAGCCGAGGCCTTTCTGGATCAACAACCCGCAAGCCTACACGCAGCCTTGCGTGCTGGGCGGCACACCCTCCGCGCCGGTTCCGATTCCAAACTCGCCTGCCGGTTGCATTCCTTTGACGGGCGCCGCAGCTCTGGGCGGAAAGGCGGGACCGATTCCGGGTCCTGGCTTCCACCGGCTGGATTTCTCGGCGTTCAAGGGCTTCCAGCTCAACGAGCGGTTCTCCATGCAGTTCCGCGCGGAGATGTTCAACATCCTGAACCACCCGAACTTCAATGCGCCGAATTTCGGCGGCAACGGCGTGGTGGCGATTGGCGGATCGGGCAACATCTTTGATCCGCACTTCGGTGAACTTGGATCGACTCGCGATGCTCCTTATGATCCGAGACAGATTCAATTTGCTCTGAAGTTGTACTACTAGGCTAGAATGGGAGCACCCCGGGAAGGCGCGCCAACTGGGCGCCTTTCCGGGGTTTTCTTCTGCGTAGCACATTGCTCACGCGGTGATGTGGGAGGCGGCCTGTGAGCAAGAGGCCTCGGTTTCGGTTGATTGTTCTCTGTTCGCTTCTGGCTTGTGGAGCGCTTGCTGCTGCCGAACAAATCCAGAAGCAGGAACTGGACCGCCAGTATCAGTCGGCGGCTGCCGACTACGAGGCAGGACGGTACGCGGAGGCGGCCGGCAAGTTAGAGCCACTGTTGCCTTACGCGACAAAGAGCTTTGAGGTGCATGAGCTTCTGGGCATGGTCTATGCGTCCCTGTCGCAAGACGCAAAGGCGATTGATCAGCTCAAGACGGCGGTTCAATTGAAGCCGGCGTCTGCCATAGCCCGCACAAATCTGGCAGCCAGCCTGTTGCACGCAGGGAAGGCCGCGCTGGCCGGCGAGCAGTTTCGCGAGGCGCTTGCGCTGGAGCCTCGCAGCTTCGACGCCAATCACAATCTTGGCGAGTTCTATGTGCAGACCGGCAGGCTTGCGGATGCGCAACCACTGCTGGAGGAAGCACAACGGATTCAACCTGACTCCTACGACAACGGCTATGACCTGGCGATGGCGGATTTTCTGCTGGGGCGGCTTGATGAGGCCAGGCAAGCGGCAAAGGACCTGACGAAGAGAAAAGACACCGGGGAGTTGCATAACCTGCTGGGCCAGATCGAGGAGAAAGATGGGAAGTTTGTAGCCGCGGCCAACGAGTACGAGACCGCCGCGCACATGGACCCGAGCGAGGACAACCTTTTCGACTGGGGTAGCGAAATGCTACTCCACAGGACGTACGAGCCCGCGATTGCGATCTTTCAGCAGGGCGCCCAGCGGTATCCGAAATCTCCGCGGCTTTTGATCGGGCTGGGACTGGCGCTGTATTCGCGCGGCAAGTATGAAGAGGCGGTGAAGGCCCTGCTTACGGCTTCTGATCTGAGCCCCACTGACGCGCGCTGTTATCTGTTTTTATCCAAGGCTTACGACAGTTCTCCGAATCAGGCGGACGAAGTGATTCAGAGATTCCGCCGCTATGCCGAGCTTGAGCCGAAGAACGCACTGGCGCAGTATTATTACGCGATGAGTTTGTGGAAGGGCAAGCGGGCCGAAGACGCCGGCCTGGACCTGAAGACGATCGAGTCGCTTCTGCAGAAGTCGGTAGCGCTGGACGATTCGCTGGCTGTGGCGCATGTGCAGCTTGGCAATCTTTATGCGGACCAGCACCAGTACGACAAGTCGATTCCGGAGTATGAGCGCGCGGTGCAACTGAACCCGAATCTTTCAGACGCGCATTACCGGCTGGGCACGGAATATGTGCATGTGGGACAAAAGGCACGGGCGCAGCAGGAGTTTGCCATTTACCAGAAGCTTCGCGCGGACCATCTGGCCGAAGTCGATAAGGAAAGGGCCGAGGTTCAACAGTTTGTGTATGCGGCAAAGGGCATTGAATCCGGCAAGCCTTGAGGCAGCCGGCGCTATTGCCTGCGCGTGAGCAAAAGGGTTGGGAATTGAGTTTGCGGCAGCATCCGCGCGCATGATTGGAATGAGTTGATGGATCAGTCTTCATTGACGAAAGCAATACGGGAGGGTCTTAAAGCCCCGCCAGGACTGAACCCCAGGGATATCGCGCTTGGCCTCAGCCGGAGCCGGCGCGACTTTCTGCGGGGAGCGGCGGGGGTGGCGCTGGGAAGCGCTCTGATGAGCGCCAGCCCTTTTGTGCGCGGAGAGACGGCGCAGAAGAAACGGAAGATCATCGTGGTGACGTTTGGCGGAGGCGCGCGGGACCAGGAGACATTTGCGCCGGAGGGCCAGGAGAACATTCCGAACATGCTGCGGGAACTGGTTCCTCAATCGAGTTTCTTTACGCATGTGACGAACCAGGGGATTCTAGGCCACTATGTTGCCACGGCAAGCCTGACGACGGGTGTGTATGAAACGCTGAACAACTTTTCTGCCATTCCGCCGGAGCATCCGACGGTGTTTGAGTATTTCCGCAAGGACCTGAAGCGCCCATCGTCGGACGCATGGGTTGTGGCGCCCAGCAACGGGTTCAACCGGATCGGCGAAAGCGACTGCCGTTCGTATGGTCCCGGTCTCGGGGCGAGAGTGATCTTGCCCAAGCATCTGCTGGGCGCTGCAACTTCTGGATCGGCGACGGACTTTGCGCATCTGTTGCGCGACAATTACGAGAATCCGCTGTACACGCCGGAGCTTGGCGGCGGCGAGTTTGAGTTGCAGCAACTGGAGACGATTCTGCGGCTCTCAGTGGATGACTTCACTGCGCATGCACGGGCGGTGTCGAGCCCGGACGAGCTTTCAGTTTATATCGCCAAGAGATTGATGCAGCAGGAAGCGCCGAGCCTGCTGTGGATCACGATGCACGACATCGATATCGCACATTCAGGCGCGTACTCGCTGTATGTGGAGGCTATCCAGCGCACGGACCGTCTGTGCGCGGAGCTGTGGAAGGCCGTTCAAAGCGAGCCCGAGTACGCAGGCAACACGACGCTGTTTATCCTTCCGGATTTTGGACGAGACGCTGACTATGATGCCGGGGGGAATGGATTTCAGCACCATCGCACGGGCGACGCAGCCAGCCGCACGACATGGATGATGGCGCTTGGCGCAGGCGTGCGACAGGGAGTGCTGTTTGACCAGCCGATGCAATCGATTGACCTGGTGCCGAGCCTGGGCGCGATGATGGGGTTCTCGCCCACGCAATCGCAGGGCAGGCCGATCAGGGAGTTGTTGTAGTTCGATGCAGCCACGTGACCTTCAACCCGAGCAGTTTGCCGGCTATCCCGCTGAGGCGAGGAAGCTGATTGTGGCGCATCTGGGCGCGTTGCGCCAGCTTCCCGTGAGCTTTGTGCCTAGCCTGCTGCGGGAAGTGATCGATTACGATTTCAAATTTCCGGCAGAGCGATCCGCGATCGATAAGGAACTAGCGATCCTGAGTTCGTTGTCAAAAGATCAGATCGCAGAGCGGTTCCAAGGCTTTGCGCAGTTGTCGATTTCTGCAAAGCTGGAGCAGTTCGACTGGATCAATCAACCAGCGCAGTTTGTTGAGCAACAGTCCGCATATCTTTGGACAACGCATCAGCTTGACGCGTTTCGCAAAGCGGCGACGGATTACGGGATTCGATTGCAGGCTGAGGCGTCTCCCGATCCGATGCCCATGCAGCGGCTTGGCATTGCGGTTATCGGGCAGGGTGTGGCGGCCTATGATACGCCACTGTTTCGTAACCTGCGCGCGCATGGAACTTATTTCGGGCAAGTGAAGCCGGACAACGGTCTGGAGCTGCTGCTTGGCGCAGTGGCCGAGCGGGCCAAGGCGCATCCTGTTCCCTATGGGCACTGGTATGTGGATGGAGGCAGCGCAGCCGATCACAGCCCAGTGTTGACGTGCGTGTCATACGACGCGCTGGAACCTGTGCGCGCGGCACTGCTGAAGAACATCGATGCAGAGATTGCGCGCCCGGGCATGGGGCCGGAGGAGTTGCGCACGCACTTGGCGCGGCTGACTCCGCCGGACCTTGGCATGAAGAGCCCAGGGGATGCTGTGCTGGACCGCTTCCAGGTGAAGTTGTTTACGGAAGGCTCCGGGACCCAGATTTTCAGCACGACCTTTGCCCAGTGGACTGCACGCGAGGTTCTTCGGCGGGCGCAGGCGCTTACGCTGCTCGTGCGCTTTGCTCCTCGGCAGCGTCAGCGGCCGATGAATGAGCTGCTGACCAACATTCACAGCAATGCCGGGGTTGACGCGACGGGCTCGCTGATCGATGGGGATATGGCGGCGTACTACCACTGGATCAACCAGCAGCGGCTGCCGGGAGCTGACCAGTCGTCGTTTCTGGTGTGGTTTGAAGGGCACAGCCAGGCCCTGGTGATTGCCCCGACGCTGCCGCGGGGCGCAGAGTCAAGTTCGGCCATCGATCTTGGGAAGCTGCTGTCGCTGGCTGTTGGCTGAGACTGTTCGGGCGGCTTGTCCGGGAGGGAATGAAGCGGCGTCGGAAAGATGCTGCTGCTCATCCGTAGACTGATCCGCGCTGGCTTGCGTGGAGACTCAGGCAATCCAACTGCGAAGCTCATTGCGAAGACGATCGAGGGGCACCGGCGCAGTCTCGTGCTGGAGGGTAAACTCCGCCGGGGCGATGACGTAGGCTTGCGCGATGCTCTCGGCGAGACATACGCAGAGGGTGGAATGCCGGTACTCGTCGAAGCGGCTGGCGGCCAGCCACACATAAAGAGCCAGCATTTGCGCATCGATGGCGCTGCCGGGCAGGTCGTCCACAGACGGTGTCGGATTCACCTGATCGGGATTGTCGAAGACCGCGACACCGGTGAAGGGCTTTGGCCTGCTGCGCACGCCGAAGTTAGCGGCCAGGAAGGATGGCCTGGCGCGCCGAAAGGCCTCGGATGCAGCCCACTCTACGAAGGAGTTGCCGTAAATCACTGCGCCGTTTCCGCTGAGATAGAGGGAGCGCAGGAACTCCCGTACCGCGGGGTCGGCAGCGACCTCGGGCGGGCACCACGGCGTGACATCCACCTTGCGCAAATGATCGAAGACGGCATCGGCATCGGCTAGATCCTTGCGCATGGTGTTCATTTCATGCGAGAAGGCCTGGCGATATCGATCGAGCCTCTGATAGCTGAGCACAATGGCTTTTGCCGCGGATGCCTGTGGAGGGTTATGCGCGAGCACGGCATCAGTCAGGCTTCTACCCGCGTCCACGACCCATGTTTGAGCGGGCGCGACGCCAGGGCGAGCATGGGCCGCATCGAGCAGGCCGCTGGATGGTTCTCCGGCGGGGCCGAGGCTGCCGGCAAGGAGGAATTCAAAGGGGTTTTGGCGCAGGGCTGAAGGAAAGGGCTCCAGCTTGAGGGGTGTGCCAATTCCTTGCCACTGCCGCCATGCATTGGCCGCATCGACGGGAAGTGGCTGAGGGATATCGAGCAGGACCAGCCTGTTGGGCGCTTTGACGGCTGCGCTTTGCGTGGTCAGCGCGTGCTTGTCTGCCTGGTCAAAGACTTCCTGCACGGCACGCCGCCAATCCTGAAAGTAGGGAGAACGAGCCAGCTCGGACGAATTGCTGATGGTCTGTTCGTTGGTGGAGAACTGCCACCGGCTGACTCCCATTTTCTCTTCGATTTTCACCACATCCCGGAAGAGCAGGGAGGATTGCTGAGGAGTCAGGCTTGCCACGAAAAGAAGAAGCCTCTCGACGGACTGGCGTTCGTTGGGGAAGAGGTAGTCCCACTGGCGGAGCTGTTGATTGACGAAGGGCAGAAAGGTGAGGGGCAGGCGCTTGAGCAGGCCCTGGCTCAAGGCGCTCTGAAGATGATCCGGCGAGTTGCCCGCGACCTGCATTGGTACTTCCATTTCTGCACTGTTATGCGTGAAACTCATTCAGGAGCGAGCCTTGCGACTCCAGCGGATGGCAGCCGAGAAGGCGCGCGAGGGTTGGGCAAAGATCGATGTGGCGGATAGGGCGCTCGACGATTTGGGGTTTGTCCACGGCGGCGCCGAGAGCCATCATCCAGGTGTCGCGCGTGGATTCCTCATTCGCGCGGTGGTTGAAAAATCCGTTGGTGGAGGAGCCGTCAGGGTCGCGCCCGAATTCCGGGAGGACGACCATGGTGGTTTTGTCGCGGTATGCCGGGTTCGCCTGCACCTCCTGCCATAACTGATTGGTAAGACGGTCCACCGTGCGGATGCCCGAGAGGTGGAGCGCGTAGGAGCCGAAGTGCGCCACTTCGACGTCAGAAAATGCAACGGTAAGAACGCTCGGCGAGAACTTGCGCATGATCTCGCGAGTCATGAAGAAGGTGAGCTCGTCGCCAGAGGTGGGGCCGCCGCCCTGTACGAAGCTGGCGATGGCGGACTTGAGGCTGGCCTGCACGCGCGGGTCGAGCTTTTCGGCCGCATCAAACACGTTCCAGCCGAGCCCCTCGTAGTTGCTGCCCTGCATCGCGCTTTCGAGCTCGGCCTCAACCTTTGCGCGGTCTGCCATGTTGGCTGTTCGTCCGCCGCGCAGCGCATCGACGACAGCCGTAAGCATAAGTTGCTTGGGGAACACGACGTTGGCGCCGTACGAGGGGCCGAAGTCTGAAGCGGAGCTTGCGCCAATCAGGCTGGTGAGGGCCTTGTTGCTGGCCACGACCCAGGTGTCGCTTGCGCCCACACGCTGCTGTTTGCGGAACTGCTCAAACAAGGTCGGCGTGGTGGGGGCAAGCTTGCCCCAATCGTCCACGCGCTGCCAGTTGCCGGTGAGGATGCTGGAAATCGCATTGAAGTGCGCGGTCACGCCCTCGTTGCGGGCGTAGGGGTAGAAGAGCGCATGGGGTAGCAGTTCACCGGCAAGATGCGGAATGTTCTCTATGCCTTCGCGGGAGAACGTTTCGGCCCGGCGTACGCCGCCGATGATGACCATGAGGATCTTGTGACCGGAGCCCGCTGCGGAGCGCAGCGGCTCGTCCGCGCGCGCCTGCGGGAGCATGAGCCCGGCAATCAGGATTCCGGCAGCACGCAGGAATGTACGCCGGGATTCTTCCACGGGCGAGGTGGAATTGCCGACGGACGCGGAGCCGAATTGACCGCCTGCTCGAAGTTCCTTCTCCATGAGCAAACCTCCTCAGGGCAGTTGCCTGGAAGTTCGCTCTCACTTGGGGAAGTGAAATGAAAGCAGGATGAATTATATTCACAGGACAGGCCTTAATCAACGCACCGTAGCGAGGAAGAAGTTGTCTGAAACCGAACCGGTTGTTAACGCGCGTCCGGGGCTGCCTCGACGGAGCTGGAGCATAGCCTGGCTGCTCGGCCTTGGCGTTCTAGTCAATTATTTTGACCGGGTGAACCTATCTGTTTCCCATGCAGCACTGTATGCGAGCTTCGGAATTTCCAATATTACTTTTGGTTATCTTTCGGGCGCTTATAACTGGACCTATGCGATGTGCCAACTGCCGATTGGCGTTCTGCTGGACAGATTTGGCGTTCGTCGCATAGGCAGGATCAGCACCTTTATATGGAGCATTGCGTCATTCGGTGCCGCAATTTCGCCCGGAATTCCCAGCTTGTTCGCGGCGAGATTGACGCTGGGCGTAGGAGAAGCGCCGACGTTCCCCGCGAATGCGAAAGCAATCGGCTACTGGTTCCCTCCCAAGGCCCGCAGCTTCGCCACATCCATTTTCGACGCTGCCGCAAAGTTCTCTTCAGCAATGGGCGTGCCCCTGCTGGGCATCGTGTTGCTGAAGATCGGGTGGCGGTGGAGTTTTGCTCTTACCGGCCTTATAAGTCTTGGCTACTTTCTTCTCTTCTGGAAGGTCTATCGCGATCCGGATGAGGACCCAACTCTGAACGATGCGGAGAGAAAGTATATTGCGCAGGGCGATGAAGAACACAGGGAAATGGAAGAGTTAGTCCCGCAGCCATCGTCACTGGCTTATCTTATGAAACAGCGCAAAGTTATTGGACTGGCACTTGGATTTGGTTCCTATAATTATGTTTTCTATCTATTGCTCACCTGGCTGCCGAGTTATCTCTCGATGGCTCTTCACATCGATCTGCTGCACTCATTTCTTTACACCAGCCTGCCCTGGCTTGTTGCAACGGCGGGCGACCTGGTGGTGGGCGGGTGGCTGGTGGATGCGCTGATTCGCAAAGGCTGGAATGTGAATCTGGTGCGGCAGGTTGTGCTCATCGGCGGCACGACATGCGGACTTGGCATCCTTGGCGCGGCCCGAGCACATAGCGCGCAGGAGGCACTGTTCTGGATCAGCGTCTCGATCGGCGGGCTTTCCGCAGCCGCGCCGGTAGGCTGGTCGGTTCCTTCGCTTATCGCAACCAGAAACAACGTTGGCAGGGTGGGCGGCATTCTTAACTTTTCAAACCAGATTTCCGGAATTGCGGCTCCTATTCTTACTGGATATCTGGTCACTGCCACGCATTCATTTGCTTGGGCCTTCAGGGCGTCGGCGATCTACCTTGTCATCGGGATCGCTGCTTATATATTCCTGCTTGGCAGAATTGAGCCGCCCGAGAAGCGCAGTGCGCCCGCTGGCGCGCTATGATGTGTTACGGAGATCGCATGAAGGCACTGGTGTTATCCGCGTACAAGCAACTGGAACTGGCTGACATGCCCGTGCCCCAACCGGCAGAGGACGAGTTGCTGGTGCGCATCAAGGCCTGCGGTATTTGCGGAAGCGATGTTCACGGATACGATGGCAGCACGGGCCGCAGGCTGCCCCCGATTGTGATGGGGCACGAGGCCGCGGGAGTGGTTGAGTCCGTGGGGAGCGCCGTGTCGGACTTTCGTCCGGGCGATCGCGTGACATTCGACTCGACGGTTTCCTGCGGGCAATGCTTCTATTGCCGGCGAGGCCAGATCAACCTGTGCGATAACCGCGAAGTGGTTGGAGTTTCTACGCCGACTTTCAAGCGCATGGGCGCATTTGCGGAGTACGTGACCGTGCCTGCGCGGATTTGCTATCCCTTGCCGGCAAGCATGCCTTACGCGCATGCAGCGCTGATTGAGGCTGTTTCAGTGGCTGTTCATGCCGTGTCACTGACTCCGCTGACGCCGTCCGATACAGCAGTTGTGGTGGGTGCGGGCATGATTGGGCTGCTAACGATGCAGGCGGTGCGGCATGCGGGGGCAGCGAGGGTTTTTGTTCTGGACGTGGACAACACGCGGCTGGAACTGGCGCGCAGCATGGGGGCTACGCAGACGTTCAACGCGCGCAGCGAGGATGTTATCCGGCGGATTCAGGAGCAGTGCGAAGGCCGCGGCGCGGATGTTGCGCTGGAATGTGTTGGCACGACGGCGGCGATCAAGCTGGCGGTGGAAGGCGTGAGGAAGGGCGGCGCGGTTACTCTTGTGGGCAATGTGGCGCCGACGATTGAGCTTGGGTTGCAATCGGTGGTCTCGCGCCAGATACGGCTGCAGGGCTCGTGCGCTTCGTCGGGCGAATATCCGGAATGCATTGAGCTGATGGCCAGCGGCGCCATTCGCGTGGAGCCGCTGATTTCCGCCGTGGCTCCGCTTGCAGATGGAGTGTCGTGGTTCGAGCGCTTGTATGCGAGGGAGCCCGGGCTTCTTAAGGTTGTTCTGGAACCCTGAGGATCGATTGAATGAACGGCTCGCTGTTTGACTTATCGGGTAACGTTGCACTGATAACAGGGACCAGCCGCGGGCTGGGACAGTACTTTGCCCGCGCGCTGGCGCGAGCCGGCGCCGACATTGCAATGACGAGCCGAAACAAGGATTCGCTGAGCGGATTTGCGAGCGAGATTCGGGATCTGGGGCGGCAGGCCTTCTGCACGGAACTGGATGTTCGCGATCATTCGAGCATTCAGCAGGCAGTTGCCGCGGTTGAGGCGCATTTCGGCAAGATCGATATCCTCGTGAATAATGCGGGCTGCAATATTCGCAAGCCCGCGCTGGACGTGACCTGGGATGACTGGAACACGATCCTGGATACGAATCTGCGCGGCTCATTCTTTGTCGCGCAGGCTGTCGCGCGAGGGATGATCGAGCGCCGCTATGGGCGCGTGATCAACATTGGCTCCGTTACGAGCGTTGCAGGATTCGCGGGGCTCGGCCCCTATGGCGCGAGCCGGGGTGGGATACGGCAACTGACGATGAGCCTGGCCGACGATTGGGGCGTCCACGGGATCACGGTGAATTGCCTGGCCCCGGGGTGGTTCAAGACGGCACAAAATCAGGTGCTGTATGAGAATGCCGCGTGGGTCGAATATATCTGCGATCGCATTCCGCTGAAGCGTCCGGGGCAGCCTGACGATCTTGATGGGGCAGTTGTCTTTCTGGCGTCGGAGTCAAGCCGCTATGTCACCGGCCAGACACTGCTGGTGGATGGGGGTGTCTCGACGGGAGCCACCAAGGCAACCGTTTAAGACGCGCGAATTGCTCTGCGAACGAGCCGGAAAGAAGCTGCTCTGGCCCCGAGAAGATTCAACCCGTTACCCGTTGCAGACGGCCCTGGCCGCTGCATGGAACTGCGCGAGAGGCAAAGGGCTGCCCGTGCCCAGGCGGACGCCTTTCGGCGTCCAGACACTGCGGCGTGCGGGCCCGGAAACGAAGATTGACAGCTGAATATCCAAAGAACGCTGATTATGGTCTACACTAACTGACAAGCGGCGAAGGGTTTTTGACGTGCTCCTGACAATGTCTGGCCAAAAACGAATCTGGTGTGTGGTGGTCCCGGTGGTGCTTCTGGTGCTGCTGCTGGGCACGACACTGGGTGCGGTCTGGCATCATCACGTCAATACTTCTTCAGACAACTGTCCGCTATGCCATCTGACGATTGCGCCGTCGGTGGCGGGGGTTCGCGCATGTGTTCTTGTTCCCATCGGCGTGGGGCCTGATGCGCAATACATCAACTTTCTCTCTCGATATGCCTCGCGACAGATTCCAGCGCGAGCGCCTCCTGCATAGACTCTGCATTCCTTCCGTGCCTCTGCGGCACGCCCAATCGGTGTAATTTCCCTCTTGAAGGAGGCTGACTGCCTATGCGTTTGCAACGCTTGTGCTCTTCCATACTGCTTTTCGCGTGTTGTTTCTTTGAAGCCGCGGGCGCCCAAGTCCCTCCGGCTCAGAGCCAGTCGCCGCCGCCGGTGCAGGCGCAGAGGCTTGCCCAGCAGCCGGGCGCGGTGGTTATTTCGCTGGACGACGCCATTCGAATGGCGCTCCAGCACAACCACAATCTGCTGGCGGCCCGAACCGTGATTCAGCAAAACGAGGCGGAGGAAAGGACGGCGAATCTGCGGCCGAACCCGGTGCTGCTGGGCGATGCGGACTTTTTGCCGGTCTTTCAGCCAAGTCAACTCACCGCCGATTACCTGGATAATACGGCGCAGTTCGACCTTGGCGTGAGCTATCTGTTTGAGCGCGGGAAGAAGCGCCAACACCGCCTGCAGGCGGCCAAAGACGTGACCGCCGTTACGCGCTCACAGGTTTCAGACAACGAGCGCGCTCTTACTTTCACCGTTGCATCGCAATTCATCAATGTCGAGCTTGCCGAATCGACTTTGGAGCTGGCGACCCAGGACCTGAAGAGTTTTCAGGATACGGTTGATATTGCCGAAGCGCGGTACAAGGCGGGGGACATAGGCGAGGGCGATCTGCTGAAGATCAAACTGCAGTTGCTTCAGTTTCAAACGGATATCTCTGCAGCGAAGCTTGCCAGGGTGCAGGGGCTGTCCGATTTGCGGCAACTGCTGGGGTATGAATCGGTGGGGCCGGACTATGACGTGGCCGGATCGTTTGATTACCAGCCCGTGCAGGGCAACGTGGAGGACTTTCAAGCGAAGGCTCTGCTGAACAGGCCGGACCTGAAGGCAGCGCAACTGGGAGTGAACGCCGCGCATAGTCAGTTGGAGCTGCAAAAGTCCATCGGCAAAAGAGATGTGACGGGGCAGATCAACTACACGCACCTTGCTTATCTCAATGACATTTCGCTGTTCGGCCAAATCCAACTGCCGATCTTTGATCGCAACCAGGGCGAAATTGCGAGGTCGGGTTTTGCCGTCACGCAGGCTCAGGAGCAGGAGAAGTTCGCGAGCGGGCAGGTGATGACGGACGTCAGGGATGCGTTTGAGGGCCTGCGCGCGAATGATAAGATCGTCGGCCTCTACCGCTCGGGCTACCTCGACGAGGCGCAGCAATCCCGCGATATCAGCGAGTACGCCTACAGGCACGGCGCTGCGAGCCTGCTTGATTTTCTGGACGCGGAGCGCAGTTACCGCTCAACACAGCTTGGCTATCGCCAGGCGCTTGCTTCGTACTTGATTGCGCTCGAACAGCTTCGGGAAGCTGTGGGAACGAGGAGTCTGCCATGAGGATTGCGCTGACGCATCGCTACAACGGCCGTGCACTGAGTGCGATGGTGCTTGCTTGCGTGCTGCCGGTTACGGCATGCAAGTCAAACGATCGCAACCGGGCAAACGAGATGACATCGTTTTCCGCGAGCGCATCCTCTTCCGCGACTCCGCAGCTCTTCACAATACCCGAAGACCAGATGTCCCACGTGCAGGTTGTCACGATTGAGCCGACTACGCTGAAGCATGTGCTTCGGCTCACGGGCACTGTGGCGTACAACGCCTTCAACACCACGCCGGTCATTACGCAAGTAGGAGGGCCAGTAAGCAGAATTCTGGTTGTGCCTGGGCAGCAGGTGAAGGCGGGTCAACCCATGCTCGATGTGAGCAGTCCCGACTATTCGCAGTTGCTGGACGCCTATTTGAAGGCAGCGGATTCCTACCGATTGGCGCAGAAGAACTACACGCGCGCGCAGGACTTGTATCAGCATCATGCGATTGCCGAGCGCGATCTTGAGCAGGCCGAGTCAGACCGCAATCAGGCCCAGGCAGATCTGAATGCGGCT
>JAJXXG010000420.1 GCA_021781255.1 Acidobacteriota bacterium | reverse complement strand
AGTCCTGTGAGCCAGCCAGGCATTTTCCATGCCCCAATTGACATCCTGATCCGGTTCCCACACATCCTCGCGGCCGCCGCCGAAGCCGAAGGTCTTAAAGCCCATCGATTCCAACGCGACATTGCCAGTAAGAATAAACAGGTCGGCCCAGGAGATCTTCTTGCCGTACTTCTGCTTGATTGGCCATAGCAGACGGCGCGCCTTGTCCAGGCTCACATTGTCTGGCCAGCTATTCACCGGCGCGAAGCGTTGCTGGCCACGGCCTGCGCCGCCGCGGCCGTCGGCAATGCGGTACGTGCCGGCGCCGTGCCACGCCATGCGAATGAAAAGACCGCCGTAATGACCGAAGTCGGCCGGCCACCAGTCCTGCGAGGCCGTCATTAAGGCACGAAGGTCCCTGATCACGGCATTCAGGTCGAGGCTCTTGAATTCCTTGGCGTAATTGAAATTCTCGTCCATGGGATCGGACAGGGAAGAATGCTGATGAAGGATATTCAGGTTGAGCTGATTTGGCCACCAGTTGGCATTTTTCGCAGCACCGGCCATCGTGGTTGGCTGGGCGCCATGCATTACCGGGCATTTGCTTTCGTCTGACATGTTTCGCTCCTTCTTGTCGGGAACAGGCATCCCCGCTGCTGTGGTGCGTCATTTCTCCGGGTACTTATCCGCCCTCGAATTCATACCCCAGGTAATAGCGACGAACTTATGAGCCCATACGTCTTTCTCGTTGCGCGCACTTCGTGCAGAGCCCCCGAGCGATCAGTTCGCATTCCCGAAGAACCCGCTTGCCCAGAGAGCCCGTGGCAGGAATTGGTATCTCGTACCATTCAATGTCTTCAACTTTGCCGCAGCAGTCGCATACAAAGTGATGATGCTGCATGCCCTTGGCATCGAATCGCGCGGCGCGGCCCTCGACGGCCACCTCACGCACCAACCCCGCCTGCACCAGATCACGCAGATTGTTATAAATTGTCGCCCTTGAGGAGCGCGGATCCCGTCGATTCACGCCATCAAAGATCTCGGGAGCCGTGGGATGCCCGTTATGCTCCATCAGGAACGCCATCACGCCGTAACGTTGCGGGGTGCACCGCAATCCACCGGCCTCCAAGGAGCGTTTGATTTCCAGGGAATCCATAGAACATTAGATTCTATCTAATCTGAGAGCATGTCAAGATGAGAGCGGCCCCCCCTGGTCAGAAAATACTCAGAATCTTCTAAAAGTAGCTTGATCGGAGCGGCAACGCCGGAACAACCGCAAGTAATTGGAGTGCCGGGCCAAATCCGTGCCCGTGCAGCGCCTTGAATGGGCCAGTTTTCCGGGTGGCAGGTCCGATTCACGAGAATCGCGTCCCTGGCCCCTGAGTTTCTGTTCTTTTGACCACTAACACCTGAAACCTGGTCGCCGTCTTTCTCACACTCGCCGCAGCGGCTTATGCATCGGCACTACCTGCACAGTCACGTCGCGTACCTCTGAGAGAAACCGGTTGAGCACTGACCCGTGCCAAAGAATGTCCCAGCGGGACCGCGCCGATTGTCCGAACACCACGTGCGAAATGTTCTCCTGCTGCGCAAATCGGATAAGCGCATCGGAAACATTGCGGTCGGTAAGTGAAACCACATGTGCGCCCAGGTCGCGCGCCATGCGCAAAGCCTCCTCAAGCCGGTGATACGCTTCCGGGTCGCCGTGGCCTTTCTCGTCTGGGCGCGCCACGTAGACGGCGTACCAATTCGTGGCCAGCCTGCCGGCGATGCGCGCGCCCACGCGTAGCAGTCGCTCTGTGCCCGGCCTGGTGCTCAGGCACACCATCACCTTTTCGGGAATCGGAGCTTGTTCCAGCCCCTGCGTGCGGCGATACTCGGCAGCCCGGCTGCTCACCTGTTCGGCTGTAGTCCGCAGAGACAGCTCGCGCAGCATGTTCAGGTTGCCCTTGCGGAAGAAGTTGGCCAGCGACAGTTCCACCTTTTCCGGAGTGTAGATTTTCCCTGCGCGCAGGCGGTTGCGCAGCTCGTCAACTGTGATGTCGATGTTCACCACTTCGTCGGCGCGCTTGAAAAAGCTGTCGGGGACTGTTTCGCGGATGGTGGTGTTCGCCGAGCGGTTTACGGCGTCGTTCAGCGTTTCAAGATGCTGAATATTTACGGCCGTCATCACATTAATGCCCGCCTCCAACAGCTGCAGCACGTCCTCATACCGTTTGCGGTTCTTGCTGCCCGGTACGTTGGTATGGGCCAGCTCATCCACTATCACGGTCTGCGGATGGCGGGCCAGAATCGCGTCCACGTCCATCTCTTTCAGCGTCACGTTCTTGTACGGAATTTCCTTGAGCGGAATGACCTCCAGATCGCGAATCTGGTCTGCGGTCTCTTTGCGCCCATGGGGTTCCACAAGGCCAATTACTAAATCGACGCCTTGCTGATGCTTCATCGCGTACGCATCGTTCAGCATGTCGTAAGTCTTGCCCACGCCAGGCGCTGCGCCGATGTATATTCGCAGCTTTGCGGGCTCCTGGGTTTTCTCGAGCTTGAGTTCGACCATCGCTCAGCCCACCTCGACAGGATGATGAACTTCCTCTGTAACTGCCACAGGGAGGGTAAATCGAAACGTCGATCCGTAACCCAGCCGACTCTCTACGGCAATCTGCCCGCCGAGCGATTCCACTAGCCGCCTGGCTAACGCCAGTCCCAGTCCTGAGCCCCGTTCTGAGAATGTACTGAACCGGTCGAAGATAGTGCGAAGCCTCTCTGCCTCGATGCCGCGGCCAGTGTCGCGCACACTGAACTGGACAAAATTCTTGATCTCTTCGGCGGACAGAAGAATTTCTCCCTGATCCGGTGTGAATCGGATCGCATTCGACAGCAGGTTGTCGAGAATGGAGCGCAGCGCGCGGCGGTCGGTCTGCACTACAGTCAGATCGGCATAAGCGCTCACCTCCAGACGGATTTGCTTCTTCGCGGCTTCGTCGCAGTAGCGGTCGCGCGCCTCGTTCAAGGCTTGTAATGGCCGCAGCCGCTCAAGTTTCAACTCGCGCTTGCCGGAATCCAACTCCGCCACCTCGATCAGGTCACTCATCAGGTCGTCAAGTTTTTCCGCTTCTTTGCTAGCCGAATCCACCAATTCGGCCTGTAAGGGGCGCATCTCTCCGCTAAAGCCCTGGGCCAGAGCGTAGAGCCCGCGCCGCAACTGTAATAGCGGATCGCGCAGCCTGTGGCTTGCCACTGAGATGAACTGCGTTTTGAAGCGGTCTGTGTCTTGCAGGCTGGTCACGTCCTCAAGCGTCGTCACAGCGCCCAGCAGCCTTCCCTCCGAGTCGCGCATGGGCGTCGTGCGCAGTCGGTAGCTGCGCTCCTGCTTGCCGATCCGCATCGGCAACATTGATGCTTCGTCTTCGGCCGCCACAGCTTTCTGCATCGATACGGCGTCACGGATCGCGTTCAGAATCTTATCTCCGCCGGGCGTGTTCGCCAGCACCATGCGGTCGCCCGCCGCTTTGCCCAGCAACTCCTCCGCTGCCTGATTCACCTTTAGCACGTGTCCTTTGCCGTCGGTTACGATGATGGGCTCGAAGATCGATTGCAGCACTGCGTCGGAGAGCTGGAACTCCATCTGTCGCCGGCCGGCCTCGGTGTCGCGCAGTTCCCGCAAACGCACCGCAATCCTGCTCAACTCCTCCGCAATGACGCCAAAGCTGTCGCGGCTACTCCATTCCACGCGGTGCTCCAGGTTCCCCTGTGCAATGCGCTGCGCATCGCGCGCCAGCATCTGTATGGGCCGCAGCACAAAGTAAATGGTCCCCGCTGCAACTACCACCGCAACCACACTCACCGTGTAGGCCAAGTAGATGTGCCCTGCTGCTGCCAGCGCTTTGTGTGTCACGGCCACCAACCCCACGGTCAAGCAGGCGAGGAGCACGCAGCCGAGGATCAATCTCTGGGTAAGGTTCAGCATTGTCGGTATCCGTGTCGGTGAAGGTTGACTTACTCATTCTCGCGGATGTGGCCGCTCCCTGCAATGCCTCTTGCGTCAGCTTTTCAGAGGCAGGCCGTAAGCAGTGCGGTTTCAACAGATCTGCGAGCCAAGAGCCAGAGGCTGTTCTTACGGAATCTGGCAAACGGTGAGCAGCCCGTTGTGCCAGCGGCAAACCAGACCCTCCGGCTGCGGATAAGAGACCAGCACCCAATCTACGCCGAACTTCGCTTTTAGCCGCTCAAAGTCCGCGACCTGAAAATTGCGCCAGCCTATTTGCGCCTGTACCTGCTGCGCCCACACCGGCCCCAATCTCGGCGCCAGCGTCACTACGGCCGCGTCTTTCACCGCATCGGCCAGTTGGCTGCGCTCGGCCAGCGCGCGAAAGCCGTGGTAGTCTTCGCCAGGCGTCTCCATGGAATGCGGGTCCAGAGCGAAATAAGCATTCTCCGGCGTATTCTTGCGGATCCACGCAAAGGCCTGCAGCCACTCATTCGCCGGCGGGCGTCCCGGCAACTCCAGGTGCTGGCTGCTGCTGAACTCGACCCTCTGCCACGCAAACATGCAGCCGTTTGCCACCAGAAGAAATGCCGCCCATCGCCAAATGCCTCGCTTCAACGCGTACTTTCCCAACAGGCATCCAGCCGTCAGCATAAAGAGAAAATACACCAGGTGAAGGTAGCGCATAGGTTGTAGCGGTGCAAGCCGCACCAGTGCAGGCGAACAAAGCATGGCTACTGCTATAACCTGCTGGAACGCGCCGTAGGCGAACACGGCCACGGCGAAGCGGGCGAGCAGGTTTTCTCCGCGCTTGCGCGCCACGCGCCACAGCAGCCAGAAAAGAAACAGAGGCGCCAGCGCGCCCAGCCACTCGTACCAGGTCCATTTGAAGAGGTAATAGTAGGTACGGGTGTCCAGCGCCTTGCGCCATGCCGAATTAGCCGGCTCAAAGACCCATCCCAGAGGCACAAACACAAATGCAGCTACCGAATTTCGCCACGCGCGGAGCCTCGCATGCACGGAGTCTTGCAAAGCCATGGTGAGAAAAAAGCAGAAGGAGACCCCCATAGCAGCCATCAGCGGGTGCATCAAAAACGCCAGCAGCAACAACAGAGCTGCCTGCCAGTGCTTTTCCTTCAGGATTCTCCAGATCGCCAGAAGAATCATGGCCGTGGCCAGGTTGCGTGGATGCAGATGCTGGTCCACCATGTAGAGCGCTGTGCCTGACACGGGCAGCGTGAACATCGCGGCCACCAGCGCCACGCCTGCCCAGCGCGCGCGGTCCTCCGCAAAGAGCCGGTCCGCGATCTTCTTCACTGCCCACAGAATCAGAAACAGCGAAATCAATTGCCAGAACAGCTCCGCCCACGCCACTGGCATTCCCGTCCAGCGAACAAAACATGCCATCCACTTGTCGAAGACCGTCGCTTCCACCTGCAGCCGGAAGAAACTCGCGTTGTAAGGATAGAGGGCCGGGCTCAGATCGGCTTTGACCGCGGTCAGGTAGATTTCGTCGTCTTCAAGGCCCGGGTGGTAGCCCATTACCACGAATCCCAGCACCGTAAAGAGCAATATGCCCAGAATTTCAAGAGAAAAGCGCTTGCGGTGTAAGTGGAAGGCCGCAACCGCCTCCTTGTTAGGTTCTACGCAAGTCGCCACACTGCATAGGATAGCGCGCCGAAACCGGGAGCAGACTCTCTACAACTGCGGCAACAACATGCGCAGCAGCAGAAACCCACCCACGCCCGCAAAAAACACCAGCGCCATGCGGACGCCCGGCTCCCGGTTCACTTCGGGAACCAGGTCGGTGGCGGCCACATACAGCGCAACGCCAGCCGAAACCGGCAATCCAAAAGGCACCCAGTTCGGTACGAGTTCGATCACCAGCACGCCCGCCATCGTGGCCAGGGCCAGAACCACTGCGGACCAGAACGCCGCTGGCCGGCCTCTTCCACTGGCCATCATCACGCTGGCCATGGTGAATCCCTCTGGTGTTTTGTGCAGCAGGATGGCCAGAAAAATCAACCATCCGAGCCAGTTGGAAATCATAAAGCCCGACCCAATCGCCACGCCGTCGAAGAGCGCATGAACGCTCAAGCCGCCCAGCACCGAGTAGCTCGTGCGCTCGGAGACGAATTCGCCTGCGTGCGTCTCCTCGCCGAAGTGGAAGTGCGCGTTGATCGTGTGTTCAAGCAGATGCACGGCGCAATAGCCGACCATGATGAGCACGGGCCCTAGCCGCGGGCTCATGCGCAGGCTCTCGGGCATCATTTCTAACAGCGCCGTCGCCATTAGAAAGCCCGCTCCTATCGCGACAAAGTAGCGCAGGTAGCGCTCCACGCTGCGCGCACGCACCAGCACATATCCGCCAGCCACATCGGCGAGCGCGGCAACGGCCCCGAGAATGAGCGAAAGTTTCAGCAAAGAGCCTTCCTCATAGCTTCTGCGGATCGCTTCGTCACTCTTGAGGCTTCTGCAAAATAGAGATCTCGGATTCGTCTCAAATTACGCCGTGCAGCTTCCTTAGCAGTTTGTGTGATCAAGGAGTGCGGATGGTTTTCAAACGTTATCACAGCGGAATGTGTCTTGCTGCAGAATCGAAATGTGTATCGAAGATCTTCATTCCAGCTCACACCCAGGCGGGCATCAACGCACAGATCGGATCGGTTGTCACCGCCGAAGACCACGATAACGAGCGGCTTTTGCAGCAGGACCTGCTGATGAAGAAAATCCCAGCAGGAAGTCTCATAGGCAAGCCATGCGGACAAAGGGAAACGATCCTTGATATTTCCTTTTGCCAATCCATCATCGCGTGCACCCATCAAATAATTGGTACACCAGACCGGCAGGTCGCAAAGAGAGTAAGGTTCGCCCTGTGAAAGGTAAATCTCCCAGGTGTGCCGCCAAGGAAGCGCGAACTCGTCGCGGGGCGGTAGGCCAATAAGACTCTGGTAGTAGGTCTTTGTGCCGAAGTCGCGGCACAAAAGCATCAGCCCCCCGACAGGGCTCCGGGGCGGGGAGCACCCGCGACAACCCGGATAGAAGCCACTCCCCAGGATTCCCGTTTCGATAGGCGTCATCCCGGAAGGGTATTTGATTTTGTCTCTCAGTGAATTTGAGAGCGTTGACAGATCCACGTCGAACCTCATCCGGCGACTTCTTAAAGTGTTTCCTGACCTGGCGGGTTTGGGCGACCTTACCCACTGTGCCGGATGTGCACCACATCGCCGTCCTGAACCACGTATTCCTTGCCTTCCAGGCGCAGTGTACCTTTGGCTCGCGCCGCCGCCTCGGAGCCGGCCGCCAGCAGGTTATCCCAGCGAATGGTTTCGGCGCGGATGAAATGATGCTCCAGGTCGGTGTGGATCGCGCCCGCCGCCTGCGGGGCCTTCGAGCCCACTGGCACCGTCCACGCGCGGCACTCGTCCTCGCCCGCGGTAAAGAAGCTGATCAATCCCAGCAGCTCATAGCTCTTGCGGATCAGCCGCACCAGGCCGCTCTCCTTCAGACCGTAGCTCTCCAGGAAATCTGCTGCTTCCTGGTCATCCATTTCCGCCAGCTCCGCCTCTACCTTGCCGCAGATCGCGGTTGCGCCGGCATTCGGACGATGTGCAAGCGCATCGAGCTTGAAGCGGCCTACAGCCGCCTCCAGGTCTGCGCCTAACGTCGTGCTCTCGTTCACATTAAGTGCATAAAGAATAGGCTTTTGCGACAAAAACATAAAGCCTTTGATCATTCTTTTCTCTTCCGGCGTCATCTCCAGTTCGCGCAGCGGAATTTCCTTCTCAAGGGACTCCTTTGACCGCAACAGCAGCGCATGTTCCCGTTCCAACTCGCTGCTGCGCTGCTTCTTCAAGTCCTTTTCTACGCGTTCCAGCCGCTTTTCCACCTGCGTCAGGTCGCTCACCATCAGGTCGAACTCGACGCTCTTCGCATCCCGCAGCGGATCGATCGGCCCATCGTGCGCAATCGCCTCGTCTTCAAAGGCGCGCAGCACATGAATCAGCGCGTCCACGTTGCGCAGGTTGGTTAGGAACGCCGTCTCCTTCAGCGCCTCCTGCCCAATAGCCGCCACGTCCACAAATTCCACCGAGGCGTATGTGGTTTTTTTCGGCGAATAGAGCGCCGACAGCTTGTCCAGCCGTTCGTCGGGCACACGCGCGACGCCAAGGTGCGCCTCGCGTGGATTCGAGCGCCCATGCTCGTCAATCTTGGCTTTGGTCAGAATTCTAAAAAGCGACGTCTTGCCCACCTGCGGCAGGCCGATAATTCCGGTTTTCATGATCGTTCCATCGTGGCCCTTACAGAGAGATCGTCATTCATTCGGGCCTCTACGATGATACAGGAGCAGGGATCAGAACTCGGTTGCCTGAGCAACGGCTTCGGTCGTCAAGGCAGCGCCGATTCCGCCCACGCTACCAGCACCACGGTTGCCAGTCCCAGCAGCAGAATCGCCTCCTCCACTCGCTCGCTGCGGTTGTGCAGCTTGTTGAAGTGAGCCGTCGTGGGGTTCGCGGGGTCGGTGGTGTCGATTGCGCCTCCCGCCGTAATGCGATCGCGCTCCATGGCGGGAATGATGCCGAACTGCGAATAGGCGGTGCCCGCCAGCATCAGCACCACCAGCACCATGGGCGCCAGCACCGCGCGCGGCCTGTAGATTCCCCATGCCGGAGCCAGCGCCAGAACCGCCAGCGCCACCATTCCCGAGACCAATCCCATCCCGTGCAAAATGCGGATCAACCGGCCTACGATCGTGCCGGCGGTGTGAGTGTCTGGGTGCAGAGTGTTGAACGTGATGGCCGCAACGATGGGGAAGAATATCTCTGCGCCCAGCCAGACGATGAGCGCGAGAGCAAGCAGCGTGCGAAGAAGAGTCTTCATGGAGGAAGGATACTAGAACAGGGATCAGCAAAGAGCTGTCGCACGGCAAGCTTCTGATCCGTGAAACCTGACCCCTGATTTCTAGCTTCTCTTCAACGCCCGCTTCAGCACCGTTTCCAGCGCTGCTTTTTGCACAGCGTATTCGTTCGGCGGCAGCGTGCCTGCGATCTTTTCGCTCTCCAGCGCGAACAGTTCCTCTTTGAGCGCGTTCAGCAGCACGGTGTTCTTAGTTCCCGCAGCAAAAGGCGGTTTATCGACCGCAGGAACAGACACCGAGCCCCCTCCGGCCGGTGCTATTGCTGCCGCCGTCGCCGGCTTGCGCAGCAGAAATGCCGCCGCGGCTGCCAGCAGCAAGGCCAGTCCGCCCAGAATCCACCATTTGTACTTCGACAGCGGGTCAGGCGTATTGATGGGCGCGCCAATGCCGCCGCCTGGCTGATTGCCCTGCCCGGCATTATCGCCCGCGTTGCCTTGCGCAGTTTGATCCTCGCGCGGAAACGATCCTGTGCCGGAGACTGTGAAATCGATCGCTTTGCCGGGAACGGCATTCCGCGTCATAAACGTCTGCATGCTGGGGTCTTGCGGAGACGACTCGAAACCCGCCTCGCTGCCGCCGGTAAACGTCATCGATTTTGGCAGCACCACCCACTCGGCAGTTACAGGCAGCGTCACCATCGCGTGGAAGACGTATTTCCCGCTGCTGTACGGCACCTGATATTCGACGCGAAAGAGCGTGCCCTTGCCACCCTCATCGGGCTGGATAGGAAAGTTGAAGGAGTAGTGGCCTTTCGGTCCATCGGGATTGAGCTTCACCGTGGTCGGCAGCGTGCCTGTGCCCGGCCGCTGGGCCGAGCAGTCGCCCAGCGTGGCGTCAGAAGGCAAAATGATCTCAAAGGATTTCTTGCTCCATTGTGTGCGCGGCGGCGCGCTGGCGTTGTGCACCGTATAACTCTCCACAACGTGCAGCTCTCCGTTTTCGGCCTCAAATCCAATCACGTGCTCATCAATGGAGACTCCATCGACCTTGGGCGCCACATCATAGACTGAGATGTCGGCCTGCCCGCCGCCTTGCGGCGCGGAGACAAAGTAATCGGCTCCCTGGTGCGTCACCCGAATCAGGTAGGGAACGTTGCCGGGCGCATTCAGCGAATAGTGCCCCCTAGCGTCTGTGGTTGCGCTGCCCACTTCGCTCATACCCGCCATCGGCTCCATCAACTCCACCGCATCGCCCGCGGCGGTCTTGCCGGTGGTCTTATTGGTCACGGTCCCCGTAACGGTGGCAGCCTGCGCCAGCGCGCCGGCGAGAAGAACAGTTGCCAGAATTCCTGCAATTCGTTTCAATTTCATTTCGTTTCGTCTTCCCATCGTCGTACATTTTTCAATGTTGTTTGAGAACAGGCCCTGACCTCTGATTTCCAGGTTGTGATCTCTGTTCTCTGATCTCTGTCTTTACGCCTGCTGCAGGTGGTCGATTTCGGCCAGCAACTGTTCCGCCTCATGTTCGAGCTGTGCGCGCTGCGCCTCGAAATCCTCTTCAGGATACTTGCCCGCCTTGAACTCGAAGTTTAAATCGCGCAGGTTCTCGTAAAGCTGATCCTTGCGCTCCAGCAGGTAATCCAGCCGCGTCTTTTCTCTCTGGCTGGCAAATCCGTTCTCCGGCCAAAAGGTGTAAAGTACCAGCGCAAACAGGAGAATCAGCCCCTCAATCAGGCCCATGGTTTCCGTCATTGTTAAAATCCTCCGTTGCTTGCGGTTTCCCGGCGAATGCGCTCCAGCCGCTCACGTTCCTCGGGGTCCTGAAGTGCAGGGTCTGTGGCTGCAGCCGCCTGGGGCTTTCCACCTAACCCTCCCCAACGCCGAATGAGCAGAATCGTCCCCATTAGTGCCGCCGCAAACACAGCGAATGGAGCGATCCACGCCACCAGATCAAAGCCGTGTGCGGAGGGTGCGGCCAGCACCGTCGCGCCATACTTGGCGACAAAGGCGCTGAGAACCTGCTGATCGGTCATGCCTGCCGCAATGTCTGTCCTTAATTCGCTCAGTTCCTGCGTTGACTGTGTGCAGCCGACATGGTTGCACTCACCCAGAATTTGGGCGCATCCGCAGGTGCACATCAGGCGGTGGTCCAGGTCGTACAGGCGGCCGCTTGGACTGTTGGCCCCGAGCGAGAAACAGATGGCGACGGCAAGGACAATCACTTCCACAGATCTAGTCCAAAAAGTAAAACGCAACGAAGTTGCCATCAGTCGCCCCCCTTCAGCGCCGGAGCCACGGATGCAGCCTGTGCCGTCCGCACGCGCAAAGTGGCAGTAGCGGGCGTGAGGCTGGGAACCAGAGCCACAAACGTGCCGAAGGTCATCACCACTAGCCCAAACCAGATCCACCCCACCAGCGGGTTCAGAAACGCCTTGATGATCGGCTGGCCGGTGTCGGGATTCGTGCCCTCATACACCACGTACAGATCCCACTCCGGAACCGAGTGAATCGCGACCATGGTCTGCGGCTGTCCGCTGGCCAGGTAGAAGCGCTTCTCCGGCGTCATCTGGAACAGTTTCTTGCCGCCCCTGTACACGTTCAACATCGCGTACTCTGAGTTGTAGTTCAGATTCGAGTCCTGCGTCGCGCCAACCTGCTCGAGCGTGTAGGGCCCGATCTGTATCGTGCTGTTCAGCGCCATCTCGCTTTCGACGTTGCGATTGAAAGCCGACCCGCACAGCCCCACCACAACAATCACGCCCCCGATATGAATCAGGTAGCCGCCGTAGCGCCGCGCATTGCGCCGCGTAAGCAGCCAGATTGCGGCAAAAAGATTGCGCCCCGTTTGCCGCGAGATTACTCGGGCTCCGCGCAGGAACTCGGACGTAATCGCCGTCAGCACAGCCGCCGCGATTGCAAATCCCACCATTGCATAGAAACTGCCCCGGTCGAATACGCCATCCTTCCACGGATTCGCGCCTGCAACCAGGCAAACAATCACCGTCGCCCACAACGCGATCACCGGCAACACGAAGTTCCTTTTGATTGCCTTCAGCGACGTCGCCCGCCACGGCAGCAGCGGCCCCACCCCTGTCAAAAACAGCAGGAACAGCCCGATAGGCACGGCCACGCGGTTATAAAACGGAGCGCCGACCGTCACCTTGCTGCCTTCCACAAACTCTGAAATGATCGGGAACAGCGTTCCCCACAAAATCACAAAGCAGGCCGTCAGCAGCACCAGGTTGTTGAACAGGAAGCTCGATTCGCGGCTCACGAGAGATTCCAGATGGTGTTCGGTCTGCAGGTGGCCATGTTGCAGCACGTAGGTGAAGATGCACACCGCCAGCACAATGACCATGAAAACAATGAACCAGGTGCCAATGGACGACTGTGCAAAGGCGTGTACCGAGCTCACCAGGCCGCCGCGCGTCAGCGTCGTGCCCAGCAGCGTGAGCAGAAACGTGGAGAAGATGAGCCACACGTTCCAGCTCTTCATCATGCCCCTTCGCTCCTGCATCATTACCGAGTGCAAAAACGCGGTTCCAGTCAGCCATGGCATAAAGCTCGCGTTCTCCACCGGGTCCCATCCCCAATAGCCGCCCCACCCCAGCACGGCATAGGCCCAGTGCATGCCCAGAAAGATGCCGACGGTCAGGAATAGCCATGTCACCAGCGTCCATACGCGCGTAATCCTGATCCACTTCTCGCCGGGATAGCGCATCATCAGCGCGCCCAACGCAAAAGCGAACGGGACCGAGAACCCCACATAGCCCAAATACAGCATCGGCGGGTGAATCACCATCTCCGGATACTGAAGCAGGGGATTAAGCCCATTCCCGTCAGGTGGGATTTGGGTCACGTCCGGGATAAATCCCGGCAGAAGAGCAAATGGCGGCGCGGCGAAGTTGATGACTGCCAGAAAGAATACCTGCACCCCCGCCAGAATGGTTCCCGCGTAGGCGTAGAGCCTCACATCCGTCTTATGCCGCAGCCGCAGCACAAAGCCGAAGGTTCCCAGCAGCCACGCCCACAGCAGCAGCGAACCCTCCTGGCCGCTCCAAAGCGCCGCAAACTTGTAGGCGATGGGCAGTGCGCGGTTGGAGTGCTCAAGGATGTAAGTGATAGAGAAATCGTTAGTAAAGACCGACCAGACGAGCGCGAAAGCTGCCCCTGTAACCGCCACGAAGCCTGCGATCCCGGCCAGATCGG
>JAJXXG010001053.1 GCA_021781255.1 Acidobacteriota bacterium | reverse complement strand
GACATTCAGGCGCCAGGGCGCATTACGCCATCTCGTCGACGCCTGCCCGTACGGGGCCATCGAATGGAACGCAGAACTCCAATTGCCGCAGAAGTGCACGTTGTGCGCTCATCTGCTCGATCAAGGATGGAAGCAGACGCGCTGCGTGCAGGCCTGCCCCACCGGCGCGCTGAAGATGGAGCATGAAACTGCGGAGGAAATGACTGCGCGCACGCAGGCGCAGGGTCTGGCCGTGCTTCATCCCGATGCCGGAACTGAGCCACACGTTTTCTACGCGAACCTGCATCGATTCGATCGCGTTTTCATCGCCGGAAGTATCGCGTATGAAGCTGGTGGGGTCTGCGATTGCGCGGCCGGCGCAAAGGTGCGCCTGAGCCGTAACGGCGCATCGCTTGGCGAGACTGTTGCTGACGCCTTCGGCGATTTCAGGTTCGACGGCCTTGAGCCGGGCAGCGAAACATTCAAAGTTTCGATCGAATTCAATGGAGTCAGGCAAGAGGTCGCGGTGCCCAGCCTTGAGCGCAGTCTTAACCTGGGGGTCCTGCGTTGCAGCACGGAAACGGCCTCATTCTCGCCGGCCTGAAGTTCCATCGGACCCTGGTCTCGAAATCAGATCAATATGTCGCGAAGAGCGCGTGCGCCCTCCTGAAGAGCGGGCAGGCAGCGATTTACAAGGGTGGCGCGGTCGAAGCGCGACACATGAGTTCCCACATTGATGGCCTCGTTGAAGAAGTATCTGCGGCCGCATTTAAAATGCGAGATGATTTTGTCACGCCTCTTCTGAATGGCGCTTAGACCATCACGCCAGAGATTCCGTGGACCGGTGACTCGCCTCTCGCTGGGCATTTAATTTGAAGAGAGCAACTTTGCAAACGATTTTCAATGAAGAGCAAGGGCAAGAACCTTGGCGGCCGGGGATATCTGGTGAGCAAGCTCCGCGAGCGGGGTCTTTCGCGTCGCCGGGCAGTGCGTATATTGTTGATGCCGTCCTCGCGGAAATGAAGAACGCGCTGCGGCGAGGGCGTGCGGTAGAGTTTCCCTTCGGCAAGCTGAAGCGTGTGCGCCCCCATTTCAGCAAGGAGTGGGAGCGTATTGGTGACTGGCCTGCTCGGTGATGCGGCCGTATTCGGCCTCGAGAGCCGGGTGATCCCGGCTCTCGAGCACAGACTCGTGCCGCGATCTGACTGAACCAAAAACAGGCCAAAGACTAACCATCTAGTTGGTACTGTTTTTCCGGGCCCTTCAATATGGCCGAAGACTAACAGTACAGGTGGTTCAAAAATGCCCGGGGCCGATCACCTGGCTCTACCTGTAGTGCACTACTTGGTTATCTTCGCCAGGTAGATACCGGCCCAGCCGGCATCTTCATTACCCATGCCTATATTAAGAACCACCGCATTGCCCCTGAAACCGTCACGCTCAATTCCCATTGTCGTGACTGGCAACGGTTCCGTTAGGCCAGTAACTTCGCTGACAAAGGTGGCCTCTGGATCGAACTTCGTCCCATCCATGCCGGTTTCCACAAGTGTCGTGAACATCACGGTTGAATCCGGTCCCTGGCGAAAATAGATTCCATCCTTCGGATCTACATAGGCGCCATCAGTGATCGTACCTGTCCTGGCCTTGAAGATGGCATGCGCAAGTTTATCTCTCAGGCTGCCGTCAACCAGTCCGGAAACAGCCACGAAGCTAGCTGAACGCCAACGAGCCGGCTCGCCGTCTGTCTCACCTTCCGTTCCACTGCCAGCGTCCGGCGCGTTCTGAGGAGGCGGCGCCTTGCCTGAGAAATTCCAGTAGACGAAATCTGCATAGTCGTTTGGAGTTTTCGCAACGGCCCACGCGTTCTTGGTTCTTGTGTCGTATACAAAGATGCCCTGGTGCAAAGGCACGGTGGTGTGGAATCCGAGGTCCACGGTTCCAGGGACGCCGTCGACGCCATTGCCGTACAACGATACGCAGTAAGCGATGACACTCTTGTTGCCATCAGACGGGCATTGCAGCACCAGTTCCTTCACCTCGGTACCCCAAGCGCCCCAGAATGCAACAAAGCGGCCATCGAATGACAACCCTTCTCCGATCCTGGTAAAGACAGCGCCCTTCTCTCCGGGTACTGGGCCCCCGATCCGGATAAGCGGCGTGAGTGGCGGCGGCTGCTGTGCGCTGTTCAGATTTGCAAGGTAAATTCCGCCCTCCGTCGGCGACTCCTCATTGTCAAAACCGGCGAATACGGCACTGTAGCCAACTGCGCTGGGCGGCGCAGTGGAGCCGAACAGAATCTTAGTGCCTGGGATCTTGGAGTTGTTGTCAGCAATCAGCACCACGCGTGCATTGCCGCCCGCGGGCTCCAGACCCTTGTCGCCGATTGGAGCGTTAGTCAGCGTGCGGGAATACACACCCGTTCTGCTGATAGATTCCGTTCCGACACTCTCAGTGTAATTGCCCTTGAAGACAATGGTCGTTTCGTTGGCAACGGCAGGAGCCCCAGGAAAAACATCGAATTTGATGATTGCACCGTTCTGCCCGCGAACGCCGAAGAAGTCAAATTCGGGAACAGCTCCGAGGTTGCTGGCCCCGGTGACGAGGCTGCCAAACGGGTTGGTATAGATGCCCGTGGTGCCAGCCTGCGTGTCAGCGTACTGCCACACAGGCTGGTGCGATCCCCGCGAGGCTACGGTGCCTGAATACATATCGATGCGCGGAAATGCAGGCGGCTCAGTAAACATCGCATCAAGATCATTCGGCTGCGGCACTTTAGTGTTGCGATCGAACAATGGAGTTAGGTCAGTGCCGGCGGCCATATCGCGAAGGAATATGCCGTGGGCTGGCTCTCCCGTCCCTCCCGTTCCTCCCGTCCCTCCCGTTCCTCCCTTGCTGCGGCCGCGGAACACGACGAGTTGATCCACGTTGATGGAGGGCTGGTTATAACTATTGAACAGGCGCGTGTCGCCGGGGACCGCTACGCCATTGTTGACTACAACCTGCCAGTCTGTAATATGCAAGGATTCTGGCACCAGCGTTTGTGCGGACATTGAGCCAGAGGTTTGCAGAAGACCACAGAACAGACACGAGCCGAACACGAAGTAACGGATGCTTTTCATCGTCTTCTCCCAGGAATTCCAGCTTGCTACCCGTATTCCAAGGCAGGCAACAAGGTAGTCAGTTCGTACAATGCATTGCCCGCAAGAGAATCCCTGGAAACAAATATCGTTGCAGCGCAA
>JAJXXG010000306.1 GCA_021781255.1 Acidobacteriota bacterium | reverse complement strand
CCCCCCAGGTTCTCCACCAACTGTGTGGGAACCTCTTCCAGAAAGCGCGAAGGGATGGTCGGCTCCGGAGCATCGTAGCCGTAACGGCGGCGATAGTGGGCGCGGCTCAGGACGAGCGAGTCCATGGCGCGCGTCATGCCCACGTAGCAAAGGCGCCGCTCCTCTTCGAGCTCTTCGGGGCTTGAGAGCGTGCGCGAGTGGGGAAACAGGCCCTCTTCGAGTCCGGCGAGAAAGACCAGCGGAAACTCGAGTCCCTTGGCGGCGTGCAGCGTCATGAGCGTGACGCGCGCGTTGGGGTCGAACTGATCTGTGTCTGACGCGAGAGCAGCGTGGTCGAGGAACTCGGCCAGCGTTTCGCCGCGCTCCTCGGCGTCGTGAGCGGCGTTGGCCAGTTCCTTCAGGTTCTCAATGCGGCTGAAAGCCTCGGGCGTGCCCTCGGTTTCAAGAGCTTTAATGTAGCCGGTGCGGTCGATGATGAAACGAATCAGTTCAGGCAGTGTGGCCGCGTCGCCGGGCGCGCGGAACCCGCTCACCTTCTTCTCTGTATCGTTGGCGATTTCCTCTGCGTCTGAATCAAAGTCGGGGTCTGGTTGCGGATTCACAGCGGGTGCGTTCGCGTCTGCCGTGTCTGCCTCTGCGGCGCCGAAGGCAAAGCCCGTGTCTGCGCCGCCGGCTGCCGATTCCGCTACATCGGCGGCGAGCTTGCCGGCGAAGTCAAGATCGAGCATGGCCTGCGCGTCGAGAATAAGCTGGCGGAACGATTCAAGCGCCACCAGCGCGCGCGCGGGTATGAGGCGGTTGGCTATGGCCGCGGCCGTAGCGTCCCATGTGGAGACGCCGGTTTCAAGAGCCAGCCGCTCCACGGTTTCAAGCGTGGTTTTGCCGATTCCGCGTGCGGGCGTGTTGATCACGCGCTGCAGGGCCATGGAGTCGTGCGGATTGCGGACGAGCCGGAGATACGCGAGCAGGTCCTTGATTTCGGCGCGCTCGTAAAAGCTGAATCCGCCCACCATGGTGTAGCTGATGTTGTAGCGGCGCAGCGCTTCTTCAACCAGGCGCGATTGCGCGTTGGTGCGATAGAGAACGGCGGCCCTTCCGGGCTCTTGCGTTTCGGAGGAGATTCGTAGAAACGCCTGAATCCTGCCGGCGATGAAGAGCGCCTCGTTTTCGCCGTCGGGCGCTTCATAGTAGCCGATGAGCGATCCGCCCTGGCGCTCGGTCCACAACTTTTTGCCTTTGCGCTGGATGTTGTTGGCGACGACCGCGCCGGCCGCTTCAAGAATGATTTGCGTGGAGCGATAGTTCTGTTCCAGGCGCACAATGCGCGCGTCGGGAAAGTCCTTCTCGAACTCGAGAATGTTACGGATGTCGGCGCCTCGCCAGGAGTAGATGCTCTGGTCCTCGTCGCCCACGGCGCACACGTTCTTGTGCTCGCCGGCCAGCAGCTTCATCAGCTCGTACTGCGGGCGGTTGGTGTCCTGGTACTCGTCAACCAACAAATATTGATAGCGGCGCTGGTAGCGCTCCCTCACTTCGCCTGAGGCTTTGAGCAGGCGCACGGCTTCGAGCAGCAGGTCGTCGAAGTCCATGGCGTTGTTTTTGCGCAACTCGCCCTGATAGGCCTTGAAGATGTGTGCGACGCGCTCGCTGGTGGGGTCTTTGGAACTAAGGAAATAATCCTGCGGGTCGACCATGTGGTTTTTGGCCCACGAGATGCGGCCCTGCACGGAGCGCGGCGTCATCTGCTTGATGTCGAGCCCCATGCGCTTCATGATCTGCTTGACTAGCCCCGACTGATCGTTTTCATCGAAGATGGTGAAGGTGCGCGTCAGCCCCTGGCCACCGACCTTCAGCGCCTCGATGTCGCGGCGCAGGATGCGCACGCAGAGCGAGTGGAAGGTGGAGATCAGAGGTTTTGCCAGAGACGAATGGCCCAGCAGGCGATCCACGCGCTCGGCCATCTCGCTGGCGGCCTTGTTGGTGAAAGTGACGGCCAGAATCGAGTCGGGCGCAACGTTTTTCTCGCGGATAAGCCAGGCGATGCGGTGCGTAATGACGCGCGTTTTGCCTGATCCGGCGCCAGCCAGGATGAGCAGGGGGCCTTCGGTAGCCTCCACCGCGGCGCGCTGTTCGGGATTCAGATGTTCGAGGAGCGGGTGCAAGGCGTCGAGTCCAGTGTTGTGTTCGGAGGGCATTCTTCTTGACTCCAGTTTACCGTCCTGACGGCTCGCCTTGCTCGCCTGGCGCGCGAGCGCCCAGGGCAAACGCACCATAGCATCAAGGACCAAAAAGACAGCGAGCGCGGCAAGGGGGAAAACGGGGGCTAAAGTCCGGTGCATTCTGCGGGATTGAACGGCCCGGCTTGAGGCCGTGCCCTTTCAAAACGCTTTCAGATTGGGACGCCACCGATTCGGAGGTTTGTTTGCAATTCAGGGCCCATTCCTTTATGATTCAAACATGTGCGCAGGGAGATCCCTGCGCTGTCAATAGCACCACGGCTTTTGGGCGCACCGAGCGCTTCCCGCAATGCGGGGCTGGCAAAGGCGGTGGGAGACGGGGGAAGAATGGCCAAGACTGGCAAGAATATTGCGAAGGCGCGCGCCGCTATCACAAAGCCGGTGTATCCGCTGCCTGAAGCAGTGAATCTGCTGAAACAAGTGAAGTACGCCAAGTTCGACGAGACCGTCGATCTGTCGATGCGTTTGGGCGTGGACACGCGCCATGCCGACCAGATGGTGCGCGGCACAGTGGTGCTGCCGCATGGGCTGGGCAAGACCAAGACCGTGGCCGTGATTGCCACTGGCGACCGCCAGAAGGAAGCCACCGCGGCGGGCGCAGACTTTGTGGGCGGCGAAGAGATGGTGGAGAAGATCCAGAAGGAAAACTGGACCGCCTTCGACGCGCTGATCGCCACGCCGGACATGATGAAGGTGGTGGGCCGGCTGGGCAAGGTGCTGGGACCGAAGGGGCTCATGCCCAATCCCAAGACCGGAACCGTGACCACGGACGTGGCCGCGGCGGTGAAAGAGATCAAGGCCGGCAAGGTGGAGTTTCGCGCCGATAAGACCAGCCTGGTGCACGTGCCGGTGGGCAAGTTGAGCTTCGACGAGCAAAAGCTGATCGACAACGCGACCACGGTGATCGCGTCGGTTGTGCGCGCCAAGCCTTCGGCAGCCAAGGGCAAGTACATCAAGAGCGTCACGCTGAGCTCGACGATGGGGCCGGGGGTGCCGCTGGATTCGGCTGTGGCGGATGCGGCGGGCAAGCACTAAGAAGCAGGGACCAGGTTTCAGTGGTCAGGGATCAGTTGATGCAGTGATCCTATCGGCAATGTGCCGGACCCGAATGTTTTGATTGTGGATTTGAAGCAAGGCGCCCAGCGAGGGCGAGGGATGAGGAAACAGGGAACAAGGGCAGGACTGGATTATAGAGTTCTGACCACTGGCACCTGAAACCTGACCCCTGTCGTATTCGGAGCGAAGAGATGGCAATTTCAAAAGCGAAGAAGTCGGAGAAGGTCAAGGTTCTGGCCACGGAGTTGGAAAGTTCGACGACCGCGATTATCGGCACGTTCAGCAAGTTGACCGTTGCCAAGGATTACGAGCTGCGCAAGGTGATTCGCGAGGCCGGCGGCAAGTATCGCGTAGTGAAGAACAAGCTGGCCGCAATTTCAGGCACTGGCACGCAGGTTGAAGCGGCGCTGAAGGGCTTGAAGGGCGTGAACTCGGTGGCGTTTACCGCGGGCGATCCCGTGGCGCTGGCAAAGGTCTTCGCCAAGTGGGCGGGCGAGAACGCGGCGGAGTTCCAGTTCAAGCTGGGCATTGTGGACGGCGAACTGCTGAACGCGGACGATGTGAAGGCGCTGGCTACGATGCCGGGCAAGGATGAGATCTTCTCGAAGCTGCTCTTCCTTATCAACGCGCCGGCGCAGCGGCTGGCCACGGTGATCAATGCCACGGGCCGCGATCTGGCCGTGGTGCTGGGCCAGGGCGTGGAGAAAGAGAAGTTCGCCGCGTAAGAACAGATGTTAGCTATTAGCCTTTAGTTCTTTGGTGCGGGTCCGAATGGAGATGGCTTGCCTGAAATGAAGCTAATAGCTAAGGGTTAAAAGCTGCTTTTAGGGTTTTGGCTGTGAAGCAGGCAGAGAGGGCGCGAGTCTGGCGCATCGGAAACTTTCAAGCTTGGCTTTTGCGGCCGGGGAAACACGAATTCAAACGGTTTTGATTGGAGAAGAAAATGGCGGATATAGCACAGTTGGAAGAACAAATTGTGAGCCTGAGCCTGCTGGAAGCGGCGGCCCTGGTGAAAAAGCTGGAAGAGAGGCTTGGCGTTTCGGCCGCGGCCGCTGCTCCGGTGGTTGTGGCGGGCGGCCCCGGCGCGGGCGCGGCGGCCCCGGCGGGCCAGGAGAAGACCGAATTTCAGGTCATTCTGAAGGACGCTGGCGCCAATAAGATAAGCACGATCAAGGCAGTACGGGAAGTCACCTCGCTCGGTCTGAAGGAAGCCAAGGACCTGGTGGATGGGGCCCCCAAGCCGATCAAGGAAAACGCGACCAAGGACGAGGCCGAGGCCATCAAGAAGAAGTTTGAAGGCGTTGCAACCGTCGAAATCAAGTAACCGGCCAGGAAAACGGCACGAGACTTGCAAGGGGCGCCAGGACGCGCTACGATATATGTTGCGCGTCCTAGAGTTGCGTTCGGTTGTTTCAGGGAATGGGACGCTGAACTGGCGCGTAATCTCAAGTGTGGAGTCCATGCACGCGTCCGTAGTTAAGGGGAAGAAAAGCCTAAGCGACACGGACGCCATGAATCGGTTAAGTTATTCTGGGTCAACGATCTGCCTTGATGTCAGGCACGGCAGTCGTTGATGAGGGTCGGGCAGCTGGCAATTTGCGGCGGAAGCGGATCTTGCGATCAGCGAGGAAAATGGAAGAGAAATCGGTTGGGAGCACTGGCGACGGGCCGCGCTCGTGAGGCATTGCGTCCTTACGGGCTGCTTGCGTCTTCCGAGTGCATCTGGAGATTCTTTCGATCTCCAGCCGGCATTTGCGCACAACCTCCCGCTGGCGGTTTCACCCTGATTTAGGGTTCTTCCGTTGCGCTCGCTACTTCCACTTGTGCGCAGTCTAGCTCAACTGCCCGATGTGCGGCAATATCGACCACGCGTTTTTTGACGCGGCTCTCACAGAACCCTTCTGACCTGGGTTCACCCCGGTATGACCGGAACCAGTCTTCCGGTTTGCCGGCAACATGCGAGCGGGACTTTCACTGCCTGCTCGAAGGTATTTTCGATTTCTTCCGGAACAATACCGGCGCCGATGAGACTCGGGCGCCGGACCGGCGCGGCCACTTCGAAAAGGGCGGACGCCGGAGCGACGAGGCTCAGGAGTGATCATGCCCAACGAGAAGCGCGCGATCCGCAGCCGGCTCGATTTTTCAAAGATTCCCACTGCAACCCAGATTCCCAACCTGATTGAAGTGCAACGCCGTTCCTACGAGCGCTTCCTGCAAATGGATAAGCTGCCCAACGAGCGCGACGACTCCGGCTTGCAGTCGGTGTTTGTGTCGGTCTTTCCGATTACCGACTTCCGGGGCATTTCGCAGCTGGACTTCGTGGATTTCTCGATCGGCAACTGGGAGTGCAAGTGCGGACACCTGAAAGGACTGCACCACTTACGCACGGCCTGCGTGCATTGCGGGGCCATGGTCATCACCGATCCCTTTCTGCCCAGCGACGTGCTCTGCCAGAAGTGCGGCACGTACAACAAGAACACGCCCGACTTCTGCAACAAGTGCGGCGACCCCGTGAGCCTGCAGTTGAAGTACGACCAGCAGGAGTGCGAGGAGCGGGGCATGACCTTCTCAGCGCCATTGAAGGTGACGGTGCGCCTGACCATCTACGACAAGGATCCCGAGACTGGCAACAAGACCGTCCGCGACATTAAAGAGCAGGAAGTGTTCTTCGGCGATATTCCGTTGATGACGCCAAACGGCACCTTCATTGTGAACGGGACCGAGCGGGTCATCGTTTCCCAATTGCACCGCTCGCCGGGCGTCTTTTTTGAGACCGCCAACAGCCGCACCTATTTCCTGGGCAAGATCATTCCCTATCGTGGTTCGTGGGTGGAGTTCGAGTATGACCAGAAGAACACGCTCTATGTGCGCATCGACCGCAAGCGCAAGTTCCTGGGAACGATCTTCCTGCGCGCGCTGGGGCTTCGCTCCGACGAAGAGATTCTGAAGACCTTCTACACCGTGGACCGGCTGCACATTATCGACGGCAAGCTGCAGTGGGAGGTGGCGCAGGACGCAGCGAAGAGCACGCATCTGGTAGGCGCCAAGCCGGCGCACGCCATTTTGCACGGGAAGGAAGAGATCGCGCACTCCGGGCGCAAGATCACACAGCACGCGCTGAAGGCGTTGCGCACGGCAGGCGTTGACAAGGTTGAAGTGGAGGTTGCCGAGTTGGACGGCGCGATGACCGCCTCCGACGTGGTGGACACGTCGACCGGCGAAGTGGTGGTGGAAGCGAATGTGGAGCTGACCGCTGACCGCCTGCACAAGGTGCTGGCCTCGGGCGCGACGAGCTTCGAGGTCTTCTTCCCGGACCGCGACGATGTGGGCAACATCATCTCCAACACACTGAAGCGCGACTCCGTGCACAAGCCGGAAGAGGCGCTCATCGAAATCTACCGCAAGCTGCGGCCGGGCGACCCGCCCACGCTGGACACGGCGACAGCGCTCTTCGAAGGCATGTTCTTCGATGCGCGCAAGTACGATTTCTCTCGCGTGGGCCGGCTCAAGTTCAACATCAAGATTCACGAGAATCCTGAATATGCATCCGCGGCGTGGCTAAGCTTTTGCGAGGAGGAAAGAAGGAAGGATCCGAGCAAGCATCCTGGGCCGCTTGACCACAGGACGCTAGATTCAGAGGACTTCTATGTGACCATCCGCTACCTGCTCAAGCTGCGCAAGAACATCGGCATGGTGGACGATATCGACCACCTGGGCAACCGCCGCGTGCGCGCCGTGGGCGAGCTGATGGAGAACCAGTTCCGCATTGGCCTGGTGCGCATGGAGCGCGCCATCAAGGAAAAGATGAGTGTGTATCAGGAGCTGAACACCGCCATGCCGCACGACCTCATCAACGCCAAGCCGGTGATGGCTGCGATCCGCGAGTTCTTCGGCTCCTCGCAGCTCTCGCAGTTCATGGACCAGACCAACCCGCTGTCTGAGATCACGCACAAGCGGCGGCTTTCGGCTCTCGGGCCGGGCGGGCTGTCGCGCGAGCGCGCGGGATTTGAGGTGCGCGATGTGCACCCCACGCATTACGGGCGCATCTGCCCGATTGAGACGCCGGAAGGCCCGAACATCGGCCTGATCAGTTCGCTGAGCTGCTTTGCGCGCATCAACGAGTACGGCTTCATCGAGTCGCCTTACCGCAAGGTGAAGGACTCGAAGATTCTCGATTTCATTGAGATCGTGAATGCCGGCGATAGCGGCCTGCGCGTGGGCGATCATATCGAGAAAGAGGAGGCCGCGCGCCTGAACGCCCAGCTGAAGAAGGCCGGCAAGCGCGTCATCGACTCCATTCCTTTCAGCTTCTATCTTTCCGCGTGGGAGGAAGACCGGCACACCATCGCCCAGGCGAATATCGAGTTCAACGACAAGGGCGAAATCACTGAAGATCTGGTGAACGCGCGCCGGCAGGGCAACTTTGTGCTGGTAAACCGGGGCGAGGTGGACTACATTGACGTTTCGCCGAAGCAACTGGTGTCAGTAGCCGCGTCGCTGGTGCCGTTCCTGGAGCACGACGACGCCAACCGCGCTTTGATGGGGGCCAACATGCAGCGCCAAAGCGTGCCGCTGCTGGCGGCCGAGGCGCCGCTGGTGGGCACGGGCATGGAAGGCGTGACCGCGCGCGACTCGGGCGCCGTGATTCTGGCCAAGCGCAACGGCATCGTGGACTCGGTCGACTCGGAGCGCATCATCGTGCGCGTGGAAGGCGAGCACCATCCCACGCAGTTATCGCGCGAAGTGGGTTCCGACATTTACCAGCTCATCAAGTTCAAGCGGTCGAATCAGAACACCTGCATCAATCAAAAGCCGGTGGTCCGCGAGGGCGAGCGCGTGGTAAAGGACCAGGTGATTGCCGACGGCCCGTGCACCGAGCAGGGCGAGCTGGCGCTGGGCCGGAACGTGCTGGTGGCCTTCATGCCCTGGCGCGGCTACAACTTTGAAGACGCCATCCTCATCAGCGAACGGCTGGTGCGCGAGGACTACTACACCTCGGTGCACATCGAGGAGTTCGAGATCGAGGCCCGCGACACCAAGCTGGGTCCCGAGGAGATCACGCGCGACATTCCCAACGTAAGTGAGCACGCGCTGAGGGATCTCGATGAAAGTGGCGTGATCCGCATCGGCGCCCAGATCGGCCACGGCGACATTCTGGTGGGCAAGGTGACGCCCAAGGGCGAAACCCAGTTGACGCCGGAAGAGAAGCTGTTGCGGGCGATCTTCGGAGAAAAGGCCGGCGACGTGCGCGATGCTTCGCTCACCTGCCCTCCGGGCATCGAAGGCACGGTGGTGGACGTGCGCATATTCAGCCGCAAGGGCCAGGAGAAGGATGAGCGCGCCAAGCAGATCGAGGCCGAGTACGTGGCCAAACTGGAAAAGAACCTTGGTGACGAGATTCGCATTCTGACCGACGAGCGGTTGAAACGGCTGGATGCGATTCTGGGCAGCAAGGAAGTGCTCGCCGATCTGCATGACGAGCGCACCAACAAGCGCCTGATCACGAAGGGCGCGATTCTTGACCGCGACACCATCGAGCGCATTTCCACGAAGAATTTGAAGCGCATCCGCTACAACGACAAGGATCCGCGCGTCAACGAGCAAATCGACGAGATCGAAGAGATGACCTCGCGGCAGATCGAAGTGCTGCGCAAGATCACCAACGAGAAGGTGGCCAAGCTGCAGAAGGGCGACGAGCTGCCTCCGGGCGTGATCAAGCTGGTGAAGGTTTACGTAGCGATGAAGCGCAAGTTGAGCGTGGGCGACAAGATGGCCGGCCGCCACGGCAACAAGGGCGTAATTGCGCGCATATTGCCGGAAGAAGACATGCCGTATCTGCCCGATGGAACGCCTGTGGAGATCGTGTTGAACCCGCTGGGCGTGCCCTCCCGTATGAACGTGGGCCAGATTCTGGAGACGCACCTGGGCTGGGCTGCGCACGCGCTGGGCAAGAAGATTGCCCAGCTGGTGAAGGCCAACTCTGACGCCGCTTTCATCCGCGAAAACATGAAGAAGGAGTTTGCGGGAACGGCAACGCTGCGTCAATTGCTGGAACTGGACGACGAAATGCTGTTGCGCGTTGCCGCCGGCATGGAGCGCGGCATCTGGTTCGGGACGGCCGTGTTCGACGGCGCGCGCGAACAGGAGATCAAGGCGCTGCTGGCCGCGGCCGGATTGCCTTCATCGGGCAAGACCGACCTCTACGACGGCATGACAGGCGAGAAGTTCGAGCAGCCGGTGACGGTGGGCTACATTTACATGCTCAAGCTGTCGCACCTGGTGGACGACAAGATTCACGCGCGTTCCATCGGGCCGTACTCGCTGATTACGCAGCAGCCGCTGGGCGGCAAGGCGCAGTTCGGCGGGCAGCGTTTCGGCGAGATGGAGGTGTGGGCGCTGGAAGCTTATGGAGCCGCCTACATTCTTCAAGAACTGCTGACCGCGAAGTCAGACGACGTGTATGGCCGCACCAAGATCTACGAGGCCATCGTGAAGGGCGAAACGGCGATGGAGCCGGGCGTGCCGGAGTCGTTCAACGTGCTGATCAGAGAGTTGCAATCGCTGTGCCTTGACGTGGACCTGATCAAGCGCGCCGATATTGCGCGCAAGGCGCCTACGCCGGAAGTGGCGGCAGTGGCGGACTGAGAAAGGCAGCTTTTAGCCGTTAGCCGTTAGCTATTCGTTCGATTATGCCGCTCTTGAACGACGCGGCTTCGATGGGCAGGACAAAGCTAAGAGCTAAAAGCAAAAGCTAAGTGCTTAAGAGTTTTTCCGGATTCTTCTTGAAAGCGGTTCAGGCCGCATCGCCCGGGAAGGAAGAATCCATAAGAATCCCGGGAAAAGCCGCGGCAGGCTTAGCCAAGCCTGCCAGGGAGGGTTACCTTGTTCCGTTCAAACCCGTTTGAGCTTACCAGCCCAATTACTGACTTTGACGCGATCCGCATCATGCTGGCCTCGCCGGAGAAGATTCGCAGCTGGTCGCATGGTGAGGTCACCAAGCCGGAGACCATCAACTACCGTACCTTCAAGCCGGAGCGCGACGGCCTGTTCTGCGCGCGCATCTTCGGTCCGGTAACGGATTGGGAGTGTTTATGCGGCAAGTACAAGCGCATGAAGCACCGCGGCGTGATTTGCGACAAGTGCGGCGTGGAAGTGACGGTGAGCAAGGTGCGCCGCGAGCGCATGGGCCACATTGAGCTGGCGTCGCCCTGCTCGCACGTATGGTTCTTCAAGGGGCTGCCCTCCAGGATCGGCCACTTGCTCGACATTTCGCTGCGCGACCTGGAGAGCATTCTCTACTTCGAGTCCTACGTCGTGGTCGATCCCGGCGACTCGGGCGCGCGCGAGCGCGAGATCATCAAGGACGAGAACCGCTACCGCGAGCTGGACCAGCAGTTCCGCCCCTCCGGCTTCAAAGCCATGATGGGCGCCGAGGCCATCAAGGAGCTGCTCAAGCGCATCAGCGTGGATGAGCTGGCGCTGGAACTGCGCGAGCGGATGAAGACCGAGACCTCCGCGCAGAAGAAGCTCAAGTACGCCAAGCGGCTGAAGGTGGTGGAGGCTTTCCGCAAGAGCTCAAACAAGCCGCACTGGATGATTCTCGATGTGCTGCCGGTCATTCCACCGGAGCTGCGCCCCCTGGTGCCGCTCGATGGCGGACGCTTTGCCACATCGGATTTGAACGATCTCTATCGCCGCGTGATCAACCGCAACAACCGGTTGAAGAAGCTGATGGACCTGCACGCGCCTGAAGTAATCGTGCGCAATGAGAAGCGCATGCTGCAGGAGGCCGTGGACGCTCTGTTCGACAACGGGCGCCGCGGACGCGTGCTGAGGGGCGCCAACAACCGCCCGCTCAAGTCGCTCTCTGACACGCTCAAGGGCAAGCAGGGCCGCTTCCGCCAGAACCTGCTCGGCAAGCGCGTGGACTACTCCGGCCGTTCTGTGATCGTGGTGGGCCCGGAGCTGAAGCTGCACCAGTGCGGCCTGCCCAAGAAGATGGCGCTGGAGCTGTTCAAGCCTTTCATCTATCACCGCCTGGAGCAGACCGGACAGTGCACCACCATCAAGCAGGCCAAGGAAATGGTGGAGATGCAGGATCCGGTAGTGTGGGACATCCTTGAAGAAGTGATCAAGGACCACCCGGTGCTCCTGAACCGCGCTCCCACGCTGCACCGCCTGGGCATTCAGGCTTTTGAGCCGGTGCTGGTAGAGGGCAAGGCCATCAAGATTCACCCGCTGGTCTGCACGGCGTTCAACGCCGACTTTGACGGCGACCAGATGGCCGTGCATATTCCGCTGTCGCCGGAGGCGCAGATTGAAGCCAGCGTGCTGATGCTGGCTTCGCACAATATTCTTTCGCCGGCCTCGGGCCAGCCCATCACCGTGCCCACGCAGGACATGGTGCTTGGCCTCTATTACCTGACCAAGGCCAAGAAGGGCGCCAAGGGCGAAGGACGAGTCTTTGCCAACACCGAGGAGATCCTGATGGCGCTGGAAGCCGGCGAGGTGGAGACGCTTTCGCCTGTCCGGCTGCGTTATACAGGCAAGGTGCTCGACATGACCACGGCCTACGACGACCAGGACATCACCCACACCGATCCCGTTGACTTCGACAAGGAATATCTCTCCACTACCGTAGGCCGCGTGATTCTGAACGACGCGCTGCCACCGGGCATGCCGTTCATCAACGGCCTTCTTAAAAAGAAGGGCATCGGGCAACTGGTGAACTATTGCAACCAGAACCTCGGCCTCGAGGTGACGGTGGGGATGCTCGACCGCATCAAGTCGCTGGGCTTCAACTACGCTACGCGCTCGGGCCTTTCCGTGGGCCTGGACGACATGGTGATCCCGGAGAGCAAGTACAGGGTGGTCCACGACGCCGACAAGAAGGTGATCGAAGTCCAGAAGCAATACATGGACGGCGCCATCACCAACGGCGAGCGGTCAAATAAGGTCATTCAGATGTGGTCTGCGGTGACGGACCAGGTGGCCGACGAGATGTTCGGCAACATGAAGCGTGCCGACGACGAGGGAGCCATGAACCCGATCTACATCATGGCCGACTCCGGCGCCCGCGGATCGAAGCAGCAGATTCGCCAGCTATCGGGCATGCGCGGCCTGATGGCGAAGCCTTCGGGCGAAGTCATCGAGACGCCGATTACGGCCAACTTCCGCGAGGGATTGACCGTGCTCGAATACTTCATCTCGACGCACGGCGCGCGCAAGGGCCTGGCCGATACGGCGCTCAAGACCGCCGACTCCGGCTACCTGACCCGCCGCCTGGTCGACGTGGCGCAGGATGTGATCGTGACCGAGCAGGATTGCGGCACGCTCGAAGGCATCTACGTCGGCTCCATCGTCGAATCAGGTGAAATCATCGAGCCGCTCAGGGATCGCATCATTGGCCGCGTTTCGCTGGAGCGCATAAAGGACTACGACGGCAACGTGGTGGTCGAAGTGAACCAGGCCATTGACGAGGATATCGCCTCGGCCATCCAGGGCGCGGGCGTGGAGAAGGTAAAGATCCGCTCCGTGCTTACCTGCGAGTCGCGCCGCGGCGTGTGCGCGCTGTGCTACGGACGCAATCTTGGCTCCGGCCGCATGGTTGAGCTGGGCGAAACCTGCGGCGTCATCGCGGCACAGTCCATCGGCGAGCCGGGCACGCAGCTTACCATGCGCACCTTCCACGTGGGCGGCACGGCCAGCCGCGTGGCCGACAAGTCTCGGCTCGACGCCAAGAACAACGGCTACGTGCGCTTTATCAAC
>JAJXXG010000855.1 GCA_021781255.1 Acidobacteriota bacterium | reverse complement strand
ACAATAAAAAAGTGCGCCATAAATATTCCGTTGGCAGTGATGGCGGTAACAGACTTATTATGAAGATTATGCACGCAGAGATCAGTCCGTGCGGAGCGATTCTTGCAATGCCATTGCTCAAAACGCTTGCAACCTTTCTGTGAATATGGCATCTATTTAATCAATCAGCAGAGGCTTCCCCAAGACGTCCCACCAAAGCAAGGCAACATCTCTCTCAAGGGTTCTTCGGAACCTCTTCCCAATTTCCCCCCTGGAATCCCTCCCAAAATTGCCTCTCGAGCGGGCCTACCGGAAGGTAGGCCCATATGCTGATCTGCGGTCGTCCGGCTGCATGTGCGCCGCGCAGGCAACCGTCAGGGCGGGTTGACCGCCTTGTGGCATCGGGGCCGCAAGTCCTGGTCCCACGGCTGGAAACCGGCCCATAACGACGAATCCTGCAGATGAGAGCCGGCATTTCTCTCGATCCGAGCCGCGCTGGACCACGCTACACACGATTCGCTGCCGCCCAGGTTGACGATAAAATCAAAGCTGTAATGCGGCTTTCCTCGAAATCTGCTATCTACGACGCTTCGGCCGTGGAGTCGCTCGACACCCTCTATGCCATGGCAGGATTGGTGCGCAATCCGCGTGGGCTCAGCTCCCGGGGCAGCTCCCGGGCGCGTTCCGGTGGAGTGGCGCCGGAAGAATTGCGCCCTGCGCGCCCCGCTGTGCGCCGTGCCGCAAATGGCGTGGAGTGGCTGCCGATACCGGGCTGGGATCTGCCCTGGCTTTGCTGCGGCTTCAGCACCCGCAAGGGCGGATTGAGCCGCGCTTACTGCCCTGAGGCCGCGCCAGGCGAGCTGAATCTTGGCCTTACCGCTGCCGACTCCAGACCAACAGTCCTGGGAAACCGGCGATTGCTCGCCGAAGCCATCACAGGCAATGCGGCAACCCCCGTGCTTGCCCTGAAACAGTTCCACTCCAACCTCGTGGTCGATGCCGGAAAGGCAGACGCGGACCGCGCCACGCCGCGCCGCGCTGACGGCCAGATTACGTGCGATCCTGACCTGTTATTGGCCGTGCAGACTGCCGACTGCATCCCGGTGCTGGTCGCTGACCGCCGGCAGCGCATTGTCGCGGCCTTCCACGCCGGCTGGCGTGGCACGGTAAAGCGAATTGTGGAGACCGGCGTGGGGCGCATGCGCCTGCTCTACGGCTCGCGGCCGGGTGACCTGATGGCCGCCATTGGTCCGGGAGCTGCGGCATGCTGCTATGCCGTGGGGGAAGAGGTGCTCGCCGAATTTGAGTCGCAGTTTCACTATGCGCGCGAGCTCTTCCACGAGGTCTTTGCCTCCGACCCGATTAAAACCAGGTATCCCATGTTGTTCTTGACCCAGCGAGCGCCCGGCCATTCTCCCATTGGGCCCAGACTGCATGCCGATCTTGTGGAGGCCAACCGCCGCCAGTTGCTCGATAGCGGGCTGATGCCGTCGGCGATCCAGGTGGTAGGCGGCTGTACTCAGTGCCAGGGGGATCTGTTCTTTTCGCATCGCGCTTCGCAGGGGCACGCAGGACGCATGATGGCGGTGATCGGTATGCGTGGAGCAGGGAAGAGACGCTCCCGATGAGCTGAAACACCATACCTGCAAAAGGATGTGGCAATTGCCGCGATGTCGGGGCTGGCGTCCGGCAGGTTACTCTCCATCCGCAAACTGCGTCTCAGCCCTTCCACGCAGAACTCCAGCCCGGGTTGGCTGGCAGATCCTTTTCCCCGCTGCCTGTCGGCGCAGTGCGCCGCTCGGAGGTCCGGTTCCTACGAAGCTTTGGCTGCAGCCTCACCGGGATTCACCAGATCGCGCAGCTCCTTCGACGGCTTGAAGTAGGGTACTTTCTTGGCGGGAACTTCTACGCGCGCGCCGGTCTTGGGATTACGGCCAATACGGGGGTTGCGCTGGCGGATGCGGAATGAGCCGAAGCCGCGAATCTCTATCTTGTCGCCGCTCTGAAGGGCGCCGATGACGGAGCCGAAGATGGTTTCCACGATCACTTCGCCGTCGCGCCGGGTCAGATCGCCCAGGGCTGTCACCTTCTCCACAAGGTCCGCTTTGGTCATCTCGTTTGATCCTCCCGATTAAGAATAAACGGATTTTGCCCGCCTGCGCACGAAAAAGCAAGTCCCTTGTGGGAATTTAGCCTTTGCACATCAGCAATTTGGGGCATTTGCCTGGCCCGCAACAGCGGCGCGGCGAGCTGGAGACAGGTGCGCTATGATGTCTGGAGAAAAGCGCCCCTGCGAACGGTTGCCGAGTTCACAGCGTATCAAGTTGCCCAAGGTATGATGGTCGTTAGCGCAATGCCTTACCCGTCCTACAGCATCGTGATCCCCGCCTACAATGAGGCCGCGCGCATTGGGCACGCGCTGCAGACGGTTGTTGCCTGTATCCGCGCCCGTGGCTGGAGTGCTGAGGTCGTAGTCGTCGACGACGGCTCCCGCGACCAGACGGCCCACCTGGTGCGCGCCTTTGCCCAGGATCACCCCGAGGTGCGGCTGCTCCAGAATCCAGGCAACCACGGCAAGGGCTACAGCGTCCGCAACGGTGTCCTGCATTCCTTCGGTGAGGTGGTTCTGTTTACCGACGCCGATCTCTCCGCTCCAATTGAAGAGGCGGATGGGCTCTTTGCGGCGATTGCAGCCGGTGCGGATATCGCCATTGGTTCGCGCTGGCTTGAACGCGCTCGCCAGACCATCCGTCAGCCGCTTTACCGTCAATTCTTCGGGCGCTGCTTCAACGGCGTAACCCGCTTCATCATGGGCCTGCCCTACGCCGATACCCAGTGCGGCTTCAAGGCCTTTACGCGGACCGCGGCACAGATCGTCTTCCAGTTGCAGACCATCGAGCGCTGGGGCTTCGATCCCGAGATCCTCTTCATCGCCCGCAAGCGCGGTTACCGCATCGAGGAGGTGCCCGTCAGTTGGGCGCACGACGAGCGGACGCGCATCAGCTACCTGAAAGACGGCCTCCGCATGCTGCAGGATATTGCCATCGTGCGCTGGAATGCGCTGCTGGGGCGCTACTCGAAGCAGGTCGAGCGCATATCCAGGGCCGGGCTGGCCAAGTAGACCCAACGTTCCGGGCCGGATAACTCACCGCCCTGGAAGCCGCTTCAAGCGTGCGCTGCGGCGCTGCCTTCGGCGCCGGTCCACCGGTTTTCTGATCTGGATGACCCGCCGATCTGCGCCAGGCG
>JAJXXG010000632.1 GCA_021781255.1 Acidobacteriota bacterium | reverse complement strand
TCTATTGTTGCCGCGAAGAGAGGAGCAGTACGATACCGGAGAAGCCATTATAGATCGCGGGACCGACAGCGCCGGCGCAGCTGAAAAAACCTTCGCGGCGGATGCGCATGCCTGGGCGCCTTTGGGCGCGATCGCCTGGCTGCGCGCCTCCGCGCCGCAATGCGCCCTGGCTGTCGCGCCATGCCTGTCGCGAGCCGGAAACCGGTGGACACGGAGCGCGGAACAGTCAGCCGGGTCTGAGGCGCGACAGACGGTCCGAAGGCCGGCGTTACCGTGCGCGGCCGCTACAGCAGGTCGGCAAGAACGGTTCCGCACCAGGTGGCGGCCAGGCCAAGGATGAGACTGCCGACGGCGTAAAGGGCCGCGAGCGCGAAGGCGCCGGAGCGCATGGTGGAGAGGGTTTCCCACTCATAGGTGGAGAAGGTGCTGTAAGCGCCGATGAAGCCGATGGGCACCAGGAAGCGCCAGGCCGGATCGAGGTCGGCGCGCTTGCCAAGATAGGTGAGGGTGAAGCCGATGATGACGCAGGCGGTGAGGTTGATGACCAGGGTTCCGTAGGGAAACCTGGTTCCCATGCGGCCGGAGACGGTGGAGCCGACCCAGTAGCGAAGGACGGAGCCGGCGGCGCCGCCGGCGGCGATGAGCAGGTATTTCGGCAACGTGATTCTCCTCTCGATGGCAGCGCGCCGCGCCGGGTTTGCCGGGATGTCGCCAGCGATGCTGCGATTCCGGGCGCGCCGTGCGGCGGCAGAGTTGGCATTGTGTTGAGGGATCGCGTGGCGACATGACTCCTCAACAGGATTCCCTGTCAGGAGTCATCATCTGTCCGGCCGATCAGGAGGACAGCGGTTGACCTGCGGCTTCGCGGCTGGTTCGGCAATGAAGACGCGGTTGGGTGAACTCCTTCACCGCTGACTTTTATTAGAGCGTGGAGTCGGGTGAGTGTCAATGAGCAGGCATCAGGCTTCAGGGGCCTGGGCTGCGGGATGCGCTCGGGTTGCGGTCCCATTCCGGTTTTGGCGCAGGGTTACGCGAGGCCTTTTTCGCGGAACCAGAGCGAGCCCCAGGGAGTGCCGGGCAGTTTGACCTGGGCGTTGCCGGAGTAGTCGCCGGGGAGCGGGGTGCGGGTGAGCGCGAGCGTATCAATATATTCGGCAGTGTAGGTCTTGCCGTCGGGGAGCGCGAAGGTTCCTTCAGCAGGCTGGTGCTCGTCGAAGTAGTAGAAGAGGACAGAACCGTTGGCGCGGCGGGCAGCCATGGGGTCATCGGCGAAGTTGGTGAAGCCGATGGGTCCGGGGCCGATGGCGATGGTTTCTTCAAGCAGGCGGCGGAGGAAGGCGATCTTGGCGGGGCTGGAGCCGTGGAGCACGCCGCCGTGGGACCACCAGAGGATGTCGTCGGGGTCAAGATAGGTTTCGCCGTGGCCGCAGTAGCAGCCCTGCGCGGCGGCCTGCCAGAAGCGGCGGGTCATGGCGTCGCCGGAGATGTTGCCCCAGCGCGAGGCGATGTTGCCTTCGTAGCGGCACTCGTCGAAGACGACGGGCTTGCCCCAGTCGCTGCGCCACTGGGCGCCCAACTGCATGCGCGAGTCCTGTATGCCGGCGTGGGTGCACCAGCCGCGGGCATATTCATATTGATAGTGGCTGTAGTGGATGGAGCGGAGGCGATCGAAGGCGTCGTATTCGCCGAGGATGCGGGCGTAGCGGTCCCAGTCGGCGGTGGTTTTGGACTTCATGAGGTCGAACTCGTTGGCGAGCGACCACCATACATTGCGATAGGCGCTGAAGCGCGCGATGACGTAGCGGAGATAACGATCGTCAACGGCGGCGGGCATGGCCTGGTAGCCCCACTTGTCATAGGGATGGAAGAGGATGAGATCGGCCTGGACGTTGATCTGGAGGAGCGCGGCGATGAGGCGGTCGAAGTGCTGGAAGTAGGCGGTGTTGAAGATGGAATAGTCGTTGACGTCGCCGGAGCGAGGGAAGGGATACTGGGGCGGTTCCTTGTGGTTGTGCTGGTACCACTTGGGAAAGAGGCACATGCGCAGCTTGTTGAAGGGCGAGGCCGCGAGCGTGGCCAGGGTCTGGCGCTGCGTGGTCTCGGGCTGAAAGGCCCAGGCATAGCAGGTGGTGCCGCATTCGACGTAGGGTGAGCTGTCGGCGTAGGAGAAATGGTATCCGTCGCGGACGGAGACCGGCCCGCGATTGCCGGCCGCCGGCGCCACGCACTGGAATGCGCCGGAGCGGCCGTGAAGCTGCGGCGCGTTGCTGGTTGTGGACCAGGACCATGCGCCGGGCGCATCGGGCATGAAGCGGATTTTGTATGTGCCATTGCCGTCGTAGAAGCCTTCGACGGTAAGCGCACGGTTGATCTGGCGGAAGGTGGCCGAAAGCGAGACGTCGAGAAAGGGATTGCCGGCGGAGGGACCGGCGAAGGTGAGCTCAAGGACGTCCCAGCGCGAGACCGCTGCGCCTGGCTCCGGCGATGTGGGCGGTGCGGCGAACGCGGGCGCTGAGGCTGCGGCGACGGCACAGGAGGAAAGCTTGATGAGATCGCGACGGTTCATGGAACTCCCCGGGCTGAATTAGATCACTACGCGCGGACGCCGTATTGCATCGTTGAGCCTCCGCGGCTAGCCGGACTCATCGCCGGTAATGGATCAGCGGTCTCCAGACGACGATGCGCGCGGGAGTGCATTCCCGGCAAGATCGAGGCGCGAGACCGTCTCGGATTCATTGCAGCTACGCGGGCTTTCACGCCCCTCCACCGATTTTCGCGTCGGGCGTTCTCCAGGCGCGGAGAGGAGGAAATAACGCAGCCAGTACGCCAGCACAAACAGTTGGATCGCCTGGCCGCCCTGGTCAAGCCAGTGATAGGCCGGGCCGCTGGACCACTGAGCGTGCAGCAGTGCGACTAGAAACCATGCGAAGACGTTGACGCCCAGTCCCGTGGCAATGTTCAGTTCCCGCTCAGGCCAGTGCAGCTTGCACAGGCTGCTCCATAAAATCAGGGCCAGAAAGCCGGCAAACTGAAGAACACTGTCGGCGCGTATGCCAAGAATGTAGGCGTTTGAAAAGAAGGAGCGGTTTGGAGCTACCGCCCATCTGGAAAGTGCAAAGATCAGGACAGCAGATCCTAAAAAGATCCACACAGCGAACCGTGTGAGTGGCGGGTCTTTCTGATTGGCGCGCAGCAAATTCTTTGCCGTCTCAAGCAGAACCCAGAA
>JAJXXG010000467.1 GCA_021781255.1 Acidobacteriota bacterium | reverse complement strand
TGCACGACTTGCCGAGCGCATGATGCGAACCAACCTCACTTCGAGAGAGTTGGAGATATTGAAGATGCTCTCCAAGGGTCTCACCAACAAGCAGATCGGGCACGTGCTCGGCATCAGCGGCAATACCGTAAAGAACCATGTCAATAGCATTATTGAGAAGCTGGAGGTTTCAGATCGTACTGAGGCCGCAACCACAGCCATCCAGCGGGGACTGATCTCTGTAGACGAATAGCAGCGAGAAAGAGCAGTAGAGACCTTATATAGCCCGGGTGGACTATAGACCTGATGCACTCAAGGGCGTGACACTGAACCGAGCTTGACGGCAAACTTCCCCCGAAGTTTCCAACCATAAATCTCGTACGATTCCTACCGGAGACCACATTTGCTGGAACGCCGTGACTTTCTGAAGTTGCTCGCCATAACCGGAGCCGGGTGCACCTTTCACCCGGCATTGGACCTGTTTGCGGAAAACCCTGCTGCGCTTCCCAAAAACAACTACACGCCAGGGCGCATTTTGAACGATTACTCGCTGCTGTTACCCGGCGAGGAGGAAGCACTCCGCGCTGTCCCTTCCGTGACCGCAATCAGCTACAACGGACTTACGGCAAGGCTCGGTGCACGAACGGTCACTCTCCAGCCTGGCGAGGTGCTTGAGGGATGGCGGCTAATCACGATTGTCGGAATGAATGGTGTTCAGACTGCCGTCTTTGAAAAGCATGTCACACATCGCGGCGCCATTGCCTACGTCACAGAGCGGCAAGGCACCATCGCATGGATTCCAAAATACATTGGCAGCGTCGCGCAAATTCGCCCAAGGCAGACAAACACTCCTCATGGAGTGAAGCTGGAGCGCGCCTCGCATTATGTTCCTGGACCGGACGTGACCGGGCTCTATCTACTGAACTCATCAGAGGATCCCAGTTATGAGAACGTTGCAGCGCTCGGAGCTGAATATATCGGTTGGACGCTGGTAGCGAATGAACAGGGAGGCCCACAGGCATCCCTGTATCTGGAGGCCGATGGCGCCTCGCGGGAGATCGCTGATAAGCCAAGCGGGGCCGGAACATGGGAACAGGATCAAGTCGGAGCATACTTTGATCCTGCCTCTCTGCTTCCCGGAGAAAATCCGCAGATCTACGAATATACGCATGGGTACAGCAAACGCACGCTCCTGGGCGGCTATCTTCCGGTGGCGGATATCGGGGTGTGGAATCCCCGCTACGAATGCGGTTACGAAACGATGCTGCTGCTTCCCCCAGGCGCGGACGCTACGCCACTGGGCCGCGTCCGATCAATGATTCCTGAAGATCAGATTGCACAGTATGCCGGCAGTCATCACTCGATCACCAAGGATGCCGATGGCCGCTTTTATCTCGATCGCTACTGGAATTGCACGCCGCAATCTTTTTACTCGGAGCTGGCAGGCATCTGGAATCGCTGGTCGTCAATGTATGAAAGCACTATGCCTGTAAAGATTCCGGATGAGTGGCTGCTGAATGCTGCGCGGGCAGGCATCACGCTTTCGCGGTGCAGCTACAGGGGGCTTGAGCCTACATATCAGATCGGGGAGGGAGCTTATACGAAGATCCCGGAGCGAAGCCATGCTCTTTTTCCCGTCGCCCAGTATGAGTTCATATGGGCGCATCAGCTATGGAACCTCACCGGCGATGCTGACGTCTACTTCCAGTATTACCTCGATAAATACGTACTGCCTAATGGCGACTTCCTCTATAACACCCAGGACCAGGTCGAGGCGCCGCTGAATATCGGAATCTTCCTCGCAAACTCTGCACGCTCCTACCACTACACTCGCAATCTCGAAGCTCTTCGAAAGCGCCTCCCCATTCTGGAGCGAATGATCGCGTTTGTTCTGGCGCGCTACGAGTACAGCAAGCAGACGTTCGCACCCGGCGACCGGCGCTATGGCCTTATCTACGGATCTCCGGAAGCCGACCTGGGGGATCCGAACAATGACTTTCCCAAATCACATCCTCTTTACTACCAGAACTCAGCATGGATTTGGCGTGGCCTCACAGAACATGCACGATGCCTGCGGCTTGCCAGTGACATCAGCGGGGATCAAGCCCTGAACGCTGGTGCCACACACTATGAGGCATTAGCCAAAGAGATGCGCGCCAACATTCAGACCTCCCTCGCGGCAACACTTGCGCTACGCGCCCCGGACATGAAGGCAGCCGATATTACGCCATTTACTCCCGACGATATCGACCACCGTCCCAAAGATCTTTCCAGCTACGAAAATCATCGCTTCATGCAGGACTGGTTTCTTGCCGACTGGGGAGTGCCCGAGTTGGACCTCGGCCATCTTCGGCATCGCGAACTGGCGGGCATGCAGATCATCGGCCTGCATACTGATGGCGCTGAGGCGCGCACGTCCAACTTCATGGATCACGGCAGCCTGGCAGTGAAAATCCGCCAGCAGGATTACCGTCCTTTTCTACTTAACCTTTACGCACTCGTCTGCTATGCCGCAGACTCCGGCAACTGTTATGCACCGGAGGATGCTTTCATCCCTGGCAGCTTTCCAGGCGAAGGAAGCCGTTATGGCTGGGCCTCGGTGATCAACAGTACACTTCAGCCCACGCTCGGCCTCCGCTGGCTTTTGTGCTACGAAGAGTCCGACATGGATATATGCCATTTGCAAAAGGCAGCACCAAAACATTGGTTTGTAACCGGGAAGACGATCTCCGTCGCCAAGTGCCCTACCCGTTTTGGTTCCGTGAGTTGGACGACCACAGCCCTCTCCGACAGCCATTGGAAGATTGTGCTCGATGTTTCGAAAGGCTTCACGGCGGACGTTGTGATCCATATTCACCCGGAGAACAGAAAGCCGCTGCAGAATGCTTCCGCGGGGAAAATTGCAGGCGACAGCATCGTGCTTCCGCGCGCTTCATTCGCAACCCAGTCGCATTTCGAGCTTGATGTAACTTAGAAAACATCCGCACGATTCAGCGCCATCCCCGGTAATAGGGCGTGCAACTGCGAAATGGAAGACAAACTAAACACATTTGCAGTTGCACATTTCTTTGGGAGCAGGTGTTTGATAGGTCGGCAGATCGATTAGGGCTCGGGGCATGGCTGCGCATAGCGCAGCCATGCCCGGTAAAAGCTAAATCGAAAGATTCAGGATTCGGTTAAGTCGCTGAACAAAGCTGGCTGGATCTTGCAGCGGTACACCTTCCAACAGAAGTGCCTGGTCTAGAAG
>JAJXXG010000452.1 GCA_021781255.1 Acidobacteriota bacterium | reverse complement strand
CAGAACGCAGCTGGCTGCCGACTCCACCTGGAGCCAGCAGTGGTATTTGTTTCCTTCCGTCCAGATGCGGCCCATAGCCGGGCGTGTGTAGCGATCGATCAAGAGCAGACTCCTGTGCTGGACCGCAAGGCGCGGCCCGCGTCAACACTAGCGATTGTACGAGGGAAACCGGCTCAGGTGCGCGGAATTCCAAGGCGCTCATGCAGTTCGTCGTATAGCAAGCCACGGCCCGGCCTGTACGGCTGAAACCATTCGCCATCAATCACAAGCTGCGGAATGGCCCGTTTACCCACGTGCTGCACCACTTCAGCGGATGCCGCAGGATCTCCGTCCACGTTGATTTCCGTATATTCGATGCCGTGAGCATCAAGAAACTGCTTTGCAGCACGGCAGTCACGACACCAGGCTCCGGTATAGACCTGCACCTTCATATATCCATTTTACCGCGCCAGCGCTGGTAACATCAGGTGCAATGACCGCCGAAGAAATCAAGGCTCTCCTGAAGCTTGAGCCGCATCCCATTGAGGGCGGCTCGTTTCGGCGCACCTACACATCCGCCGGATCAGTGAATTTGCCGCGTGGGATACGCGCCCAGGGCACCGCCATCTACTATTTGCTGGAGCCGGGAACCTTCTCCGAGATGCACGTTCTTGACTCAGACGAGATCTTCCATTTCTATCTCGGCGACCCGGTGGAGATGCTTCAGCTCTACCCCGACGGGCGCTCCGCGCTTTTTACTCTCGGACCGGATTTGGAGGCAGGCGAACATGTGCAACTTGTCGTTCCCAAGGGCGTGTGGCAGGGAACGCGGCTGATTGGCGACGGCAAGGTGGCGCTGCTGGGCTGCACGGTGACTCCCGGCTTCGACTTCGCCGACTACCGGAATGCGCGCTATGCCGAGTTAGCGGAAAAGTGGCCGCTTCAGGCGGAGAGAATCCGAAAGCTCACGAGAAACTAGCCCCGGCGCTCGCGGAAGAAACTGCGCAGCAACTCTGCCGCTTCATCGGCGAGAATCCCCTGCTCCACCTGCATCTGGTGGTTAAGCTGCGGGTGGTTGAGCACGGAGAGCACCGAACCGCACGCGCCCGTCTTGGGATCGACCGCAGCAAACACAAGCCGGTCGAGCCGTGCATGAATCATGGCGCCGGCGCACATGGCGCAGGGCTCAAGCGTGACATAAAGCGCGCAGCCATTGAGGCGGTAATTGCCCAAAGCCACGGCCGCCGCGCGGAGAGCGACGATTTCGGCGTGGGCTGTCGGATCGTTGTCGCGCAACACGCGATTCTGCCCGCGGGCAATGATAACGCCCTCGTGGACCATCACCGCGCCGATCGGCACCTCGCCGGCATCCGCGGCAAGGCGGGCTTCGGCAAGAGCAGATTGCATGGCTTCGGCGTCGGTGATCATCTCTCCGATGGTAGCGCGGCGGGCTGCTGCTGGGTCATGCAATGCAGCGCGCCCAAGCCCCAGATGAGATCCACGCAGTGGATGCCGATGACCTCGCGGTCCTTGAAAACATCCGCCAGAATGTTTAAGGCCACACGGTCATGTGGATCGTGAAAGGTGGGAACCAGGACCAGGCCGTTCGCGATGTAGAAATTGGCATAGCTGGCAGGCAGGCGCTGGCCGCGAAAGACCACTGGGCGAGGCAAAGGCAACTCGACCAAGGTGAACTGTTTGCCATCGGCAGTGCGCGCGGCCTTGAGCTGGGCAAGATTTTCAGCGAGCGGCTCATGGTTTGGGTCGCTCGAGTTCGGCTCTACGGCCGTGACAATTGTGGACGGGCTGACGAAGCGGGTGATGTCGTCCACATGGCCGTGGGTGTCGTCACCGGCCACGCCGCGGTTGAGCCAGACGACCTGCTCGATGCCGAGATAATCGTGGAAGGCGCATTCTAACTGCTCTCGGCTTACGCCGGGATTACGTTGCTGCACCTCACTCAGTAGACACTCCTCGGTAGTGAGCAGGACACCCTCGCCGTTCGTGTCAATCGAGCCGCCTTCGAGCACCAGCCGGTGGGGACCATCCTCAAGCTCGACGGCGGGGCACCACTCCGGCAGACCCAGCAACCCGGCTGCGCGGCTTGGTATCTGGTCATCGAGATGCCAGTCCGGGTACTTCGCCCACGCATTGAAGCGCCAGTTAGTGACGCCCACCCGGCCCTCAGCGTTGCGCACGAAGATGGGCCCGGAGTCGCGGGTCCATACGCGGTCAGTGGGCCATACATGGAAGCTCACCTTATCGAGATCCGCTCCACCCCGCTCAACTGTCCCTTCGGCACGACGGCGGGACTTTTCATTCTCCACGAGGACGTGGACCCGCTCGCGCGTGGCGAGAAGGCGGACGATCTCTGCATAGACCCACGGAATCGGCTGGAACTTGCCCGGCCAGTCCTCGGGATTATGCGGCCAGGCTAGCCAGGTGGCCTCGTGCGGCTCCCACTCTGCTGGCATGCGGTAGCCCAGTTGGCGCGGCGTTCCTGCGGGCGGCTGAATGGGCATTGTTACTTGCGCTCCCCATCCTGCGCGGATGCAGGCGCCTTGTCGATAAAGCGGCTGGTGATTGCGCCATAAGCATCGATGCGGCGGTCGCGAAGAAAGGGCCAGTTGCGCCGTGTGTCCTCAAGCAGCGCAAGGTCGATTTCAGCCAGCAGCACTTGTTCGGCATCATGGGAGGCCTGTGCGATGATGCGGCCAAACGGGTCCGCGAGAAAGCTGCCGCCCCAGAACTCGAGTCCCTGTCCGGCGGCGCGATTGCCGAGGATGTCGCCGTGCTCCTGGCCGACGCGGTTCACACCGGCAACGTAAACGCCGTTGGCGATGGCGTGGGCGCGCTGGATGGTCTGCCAGGCCTCGTATTGCGCCTGCCCAAACTCGTCCTTCTCTGCCGGGTGCCAGCCGATGGCGGTGGGATAGAAGAGCACCTCAGCACCCTGCAAGGCAGTGAGCCGCGCGCCCTCGGGATACCACTGGTCCCAGCAGACAAGCGTGCCGATTCGGCCAAATGTCGTGTCGGCTGCGTGAAAGCCCAGATCTCCCGGCGTGAAGTAGAACTTCTCGTAGTAGAGAGGGTCGTCGGGGATATGCATCTTGCGGTACACGCTGGCGATGGAGCCGTCAACGTTCAGTGTGACCGCGGTGTTGTGGTAGAGCCCCGGAGCGCGGCGCTCAAAGAGCGAGGCGATGATGACCACCCGTGCCTCGCGCGCCACCTCGGCCAGGCGCTCCGTGGAAGGACCGGGAATCGGCTCTGCAAGGTCA
>JAJXXG010000435.1 GCA_021781255.1 Acidobacteriota bacterium | reverse complement strand
ATGGAGTGCCATTGAAAGTCCTCTGCGACAAGCTCTCGCATACACGTTTTGAGCCTTCCGGCTGGACCGGCAACGCGGAGATCGGGTACGCAAAATCCATCATGGACTACCTTTTCCGCTGGATGGAGATGCGGTTTCTGTCCGGAAAACAACTCTCGCTATTCGGCCAAGGCAATGGCGAGATTAGCGCTCGTGGAGAGCTGACACCCGGCCTGGTCGACGAGTCACAGTTCCTCTATGACATTGGCGACGCTCCGCCCTGTGTGGCGTGTGGCGGCCTGATGAAACCCAGCGGAACCTGCTATACGTGCCTCAATTGTGGTCAAACCAGCGGATGCTCATGAATGTCTGGGTTGCAACTGACCCCGACACGATCAGACCATGAGAATCCGGTGAGATGGCAGTGCTGGAAACGCGCCTCGGCCAGTTAGCGAAATTCAATGACCCAGCATGTCTTCATCGCTGACTCTGCATACGTTTCATGCGCCTATTCGGCTCGAAGCGTCGCCATCGGATCGACATGCGTAGCCTTCCAGCCAGGAACAAATGCCGAGCACAGTGCCGTGAGTAATATCAGCGATGCCGCCCCTGTGAGACTAATGGGGTCCATGGGCCGCACTTCCACAAGCATGCTCGTCACCAACCGCGTAAGGGCCAGACTCAGCATCAGCCCTGCCACGATCCCGTAGCACGCGAGTCTTGCGGCTTGCCGCACCACAGAACGCAGAATTGCACCTCGCTCCGCGCCCAACGCCATCCGTATGCCAATCTCGAATTTCTTCTGGGCTACCGAATACGCCATCGTCCCGTAAACGCCGAGCATGGCCAACAACAGCCCCACGCCAGCAAAGGAGGAGATCAGCACAGCGCGGAAGCGCTCCGTCGCCATCGATTCGTCCATCATGACGTCCATGGTGGTAAAGCGCAGAGCGATGAGCGGATTCACTTCGAGAATGGTTTGTTGCGCCGCATTCATCAGAGCCAGAGGCTTCACGTTCGTGCGCAACACAATGTGAAGCTGGTTCGCATAGAACGGGTGCTGCGTCATCGGCATATAGAGTGTCGGCCCTGGAGGTTCCGCCGGCGAATCCTGCCTGACATCCCCTACGATACCGATCACCGTCATCCATTTGTCCGAATCGAGTCCGCACTGAATCTGCTTGCCTATTGGATCGATATCTCCGAAACTCTGCCGGGCCAGCGATTCGCTGATCACGGCGACAAACGGACTCTCAAAGGTATCCTTCGAGCCGAAATCGCCCCCACGTTCGACAGCGATTCCCATGGTCTGAAAGTACCCGGAACTGGCGACGCTGAAGTTGGCCGATGCTTGATGGTTTGGATCGACGGGCAGGCCGCCCCTCGTCTGATAGTAGCCGTTGGAACCATAGCTTCCCGTGGGCAATCCCATGATCCCGGCCACGTGCTCGACCCCTGGCAATGCGGCGAGATTTTGGAAAATCTGATCGAATTGGCGCACTGTGCGTAGCCCATCCGACAAAGAGTGCGCCGGGGCATCGGCATCCACCACCAGCATTCGGTGAGTCTCATAACCCATGCTGCGCGAAATCAGATTCGCCATGGTATGCAGCAGGAGCCCGGCCCCCGTGGCGAGAACAAACGTTGCCGTTATCTCCGCAATTACAAGCCCTTCACGGAGCGACGTAGCTCCATGGCGGCTCATGCCGCGCGAGGCATCGCGCTTCAATGCGTCCGCAGGGTCAACCTTCGCCGCTCTCAGCGCCGGCAGCGCCGCCGCCACCAGAGCCGTCAAGACCGAAAGCCCAAGCGTGAACCCCAGTACCCAACCGTTCAGGTGAATCTCACCCGCGCGCGGCAAATCTCCGGGGGCCATCGCAACCAGCACACGCACAGCCGCGGAGGCCAGTAACACGCCTGCCGTTCCGCCAATGAGCGAGACAAGCAAGCCTTCAAGGATCACCGGCCGCATTACCTGCCATCGCGACGAACCGAGAGCCTTGCGAATCGCAATTTCCCGCCGCTGCTCGATGGAGCGCACGAGTTGCAAATGGGTCACATTCACACAGGCGATCAGCAGAATCAGGCCGGCTGTAGCCCAGAGAAGCAGGAGTGTCGGACGGGCGTCTCCTGTCAGCGCCTGCTGCAGCGGCTGCACCATCAATCGCTTGCTGCGATTTTCGGTCGGATATGCCGTCTCAAGTTGACGGGAAATCCCGTTCAGCTCGGCCTGGGCGGCCTCCGGGGTCACGCCCGACCGCAATCGCGCCACGGCCTTATAGTTGAAAGCTGTTCGAGACTTCGACTCCGGGTTCAAGGGAGCTGCCTCCCATACCTGCGTGCGGGCCGGAAAATCGAACCAGCGCGGCAGCACTCCTGTTATTTCGAGCGCCTCGTTCTCAACGTGCAGCGTCTGTCCCAATGCGGCCTGCGCATTGCCAAAGTTGTCGCGGGCAAACTCCTCGCTAACCAAGGCGGCGCGGTTCGCTTCGCTATCGTTAAACAGCCTCCCCGCGACCGGTTCGAGACTGAAGACGCGTGCAAAGTTTGCGTCCGCCCAGGTCACGACGGTGTACACGGAATGATCACGTAACTCCACTCCCAGGTTGCCTCCGTTGTAGAGACTGACCGCAGCAAAGCTTCGCGCCTGGTTGCGTATGTCTGCTCCATCCGGTCCGGTTACGCGCCTCGACGTGTGCCCGTTGTCCGTCCAGTGTGTGTTCAACACGGAGATACTGCCTGCGTCGCGGTAGGGAAGCGGCGCTAAAAGCACGGATTCCACCACGGCAAAGATGGCGCTATTCGCACCGATGCCCAACGCAAGCGTCGTCGCGGCAGTCACAGCGAATGCTGGGTGCTTGAGCAGTTGACGTCCGGCAAACCGGAGATCGCCGAAGAAAGCCGCGACCGCGTTTTCCCATCCGTAGGAGCGCACCTGTTCCCGCACCGTGGTGATGCTGCCACTCTCCAGTCGCGCGGCCCGCTTCGCTTCTTCTGCCGTTAGCCCGCGCGCTCTCCAAGCTGCGGCTGCCTCTTCGAAGTACTGTTCGACTTCGTCGGCAACTTCGCGGTCGCGCGCCTTCCGGCGCATAAAGCCGCGCAGACCATAAGTAAGCTGTCTCCATAAAGACATGATTTAGCCCTCCGCGTTAAGAAGCCGGGCAATGGCCGATGCTCGCCGCGCCCAATCGGCCCTCTCCATCTCAAGTTGCTTCTTCCCCGTCCGCGTGAGCCTGTAGAACTTGGCGCGGCGCGAATTCTCTGTCTGGTACCAATCGGAATCGAG
>JAJXXG010000692.1 GCA_021781255.1 Acidobacteriota bacterium | reverse complement strand
TTCGAGTACCTGACGCGGCTGAAGGAGATCCTGCTTTACACCGGCGTCTCCGACTGCAACATGGAGGAGGGTTCGCTGCGCTGTGATGCCAACGTCAGCGTCCGCCCCAAAGGCCAGGAAAAGTTCGGCACCAAGGCCGAGGTGAAAAACGTCAACAGCTTCAAATTCATTCGCGCGGCCCTGGAGTTCGAAATCGAGCGCCAGATTGACGTGATCGATTCGGGCGGGCGCGTGCTGCAAGAGACGCGGCTGTGGAACGCCAACGAGGGCCGCACGTATTCCATGCGCTCAAAAGAGCAGGCGCACGACTACCGCTATTTTCCCGAGCCGGATCTGCCGCCGCTCATCCTCACCCCGGAATTCCTTGCGAAAAGCAGCGAGAAGCTGCCGGAGCTGCCGGAGGTGCGGCGCGCGCGCATGATCGCCGCGTACGACCTGTCGATCCAGGACGCGCACACGCTTACCGCTTTGCGCGAGTTTGCCGACCGCTTCGAGGCCGCTGCCAAAATCGCCCGCAATCCGCGCCGCGTAGCCAACGTGCTGCTGAGCGAGGTGGGCGGCCGGCTCAAGGCGCTGGGATTGGAACAGGAGCAGTCGCCGGTCTCCATGGCGGGAATTGTGCAGGCTGCCGACCTGCTTGACGAAGGCAAAATCAGCTCCAAACAGATGAAGCAGCTCTTCGACGTGTGCTTTGAGAAAGGCGAGGACTTCGGCGCAGTTTATGAACGCGAGAAACCGCAGCAGATCACCGACTCCGCGGCTATCGAAAAGCTGATTGACGAAGTGATTGCGGCCAACCCGAAACAGGTGGAGCAATATCGCGGCGGCAAAAAGACAATGGCAGGATTCTTTGTGGGCCAGGTGATGCGAGCGTCAAAGGGCCAGGCCAACCCGGCGCTCTTGAACGAACTGGTGACTAAGAAGCTGGATGGCTGAATAGAAATGCGGATGCAGGCGCCCGAAAGCTAAGAGCTGGAAGCCAGGATCTGCCTCACTTCAGCTTCAGGTCCGAGACGAACTCCTTGCGCTCGTCCCACGAGCTTACGGTTTTCGTGGTGCTCTTCTTGCCGTCTTTCTCGGCCCACAGATCGTAATCGACGCTCATGTCGATTTGAGCAAAATGGAAATGGCCGTCGGCAGTGGAAGTGTAGCTGCGAATCGCCTTGGTCTTCTGGTTCTTAAGGTAGACGATGGCGCCGGCGACGGGCTGCGAGCCCTCATTCAGGACGGTGCCCGTCACCTTTCGCTGCCCGGCGATATTCTGGCCCCAGGCGGTGGCCTGCGCAAACGGCGCGCCTCGCAGCCCCGCCGGAGCTACGCCCAGTGCCAAAAGGCCAAACACCATTGCTGCCAGCCTGCTTGCCCGGCTCATTCTCATTCCTCCTCGTCGTCTTTGTAGAGAGCGTCTTCCTCTTCGAGGCCTTCTTCCACGCGCGCCAGTTCCAATGGCTCAACGCCGACCACCTCGAATTCAGTTCCACATTCCTCGCAGGTTACTACGTCACCTTCTTCCACTTCGTCGACTTCAATGTCCAGTTCATTGTCGCATTCAGGGCAGCTGGGCATCGCAGATTCCTCGCTTTCCGATCCAATTCATATTTCGGGATGACAGAAAAATATTGCAGCCATCGCTAGTTTTAGTGAGACCCCGGCCTCAGGTCAAGGGGCTCCTCACCCTCTGCATACATGAGACGATTGAAGACCGCATAGGGTTAGGTGCAAAATTCAGTTTGGGTGATGGCGTGCACGCTCATTCGTGGGCCGCCGGCCGCGATCTTTCGTGCCCGGCATCATGACACTGGTCCGCTTGAGCATTTAATCTTGTTCCAGGAATGGCAAGATTCGGCTCCAGCCCGCTGGCTTTCCCCGATTTCCGCGGCGCCACGCGCCGCCTCATCCTCATCAATCTAGCCGCCTATTTTGTCCTGCTGCTTGCCGGCCTGGCGTCTGCAGCCGTAGCGGTGCAGGTTGCCAGCTCGATGACCTTCGCCCCCGGCGCTTTTTTGCACGGCTACCTGTGGCAGCCCTTCACCTACAGCTTCGTGCATCCAAGTCTGCTCGGTACGCTCTTCGAACTGCTCTCACTGTGGTTTTTGGCCGGCTTTCTTGAAGGATTTCATAACTCCAACTGGGTGATGAGCCTCTACGCGGTTTCGGTGCTGGGAACAGCCGCGGCTGCGCTGGCTCTCTACGTGGTGGCCGGCACTCTGGCCCCTTCGCTGCTCGGATTGCCGTTCCCGCTGTATGGCTGTTTTGGCGGCATCTTCGGCCTGCTGGCGGCCATCGGGCTTCTCTATGGCGACGTGCAATTCCTGCTTTTTCCCCTCCCCATCGGCATCAAGGCGCGCTATCTGGTCGTTATCTACGCGCTGGTGGCGGTCGCCATGCTCTTTGGCCAGGAGCGGCTCTATGCCTTTGCGCAACTGGGCGGGGCGCTCGCCGGCCTCGTCTACGTGCGCGTGGCCCCGCGGCGCGGGGCTTCATTCGCGCTCAGCGAGAGCTGGTATGGTTTGCGCAACCGTTATTACCGCTGGAAGCGCCGCCGCGCTGCCCGCAAGTTCGAGGTCTACATGCGCCGGCACGGCCGCACCGTTAAATTCGACGGCCAGGGGCACCTGATCGACGAAGACCAGGACGACAAGAAACGCTGGAACTGAGTTCGCCTGCGCCGACACGATAAAATCATTTCGAAATGTCAAAAAAATTTACTTTTCTTTTTCCGGGGCAGGGTTCGCAGGCGGTTGGCATGGGCCGCGAACTGGCCGAGCGTTTTCCCGTCGCGGCACAAACCTTCGCCGAGGCCGATGCGGCGCTCGGGTTCCCGCTTTCGCGCCTCTGTTTCGAAGGGCCTGAAGAGGATCTGCGCCTGACCGAAAACACGCAGCCGGCCATCATGACGGTCAGCGTGGCAGCCGCGCGCGTTCTGGCTGCGCACGGTGTGGAACCAGCGCTGGCCGCGGGGCATTCGCTGGGCGAGTGGTCGGCGCACGTGATCGCTGGAACGCTTTCCTTTGCCGATGCGGTGCGCTCCGTGAAGGCGCGCGGCCGCGCCATGCAGCTTGCGGTTCCGGCGGGCCAGGGGGCCATGGCCGCCGTGCTCGCGCTCGATGCCGCGCAGGTGGCCGAGGCCTGCCAAGAGGCCGCGCGCGAAACCGGGCTTGTGGTGCAGGCGGCAAATCTGAATTCGCCGGGGCAGACGGTCATCTCCGGCGCTGTCGCCGCGGTCGAAAAGGCATCCGCCTTGTGCAAGGAGAAAGGTGCACGGCGAGCAGTAATGCTCCCGGTAAGCGCTCCCTTCCATTGCGCGCTCATGCAGCCCGCGCAGGAGGAAGTGGCGCGTGTGCTGGGCGGGCTCGCAATGCACGATCCGCGCATACCCGTGGCAGCGAACGTCAGCGGTGGCCTGGTCACAACCGCCGACGCCACGCGCGACGCGTTGATTCGCCAGGTCACGGGCGCAGTGCGCTGGATGGATTGCATGCAGGCGTTGAAAGCTGCTGGAGCAGATCTGTTTATCGAAGCCGGACCCGGCAAGGTTCTCTGCGGCCTGCTGAAGCAGATCGATCCGGGGCTGAAATCGTTGAATGTGGAAGACGCGGCGAGCCTGGAAAAGGCGTTGGCGGAAGCGAAAGGCGCTGCGTAAAAGTGCTTTCAGTCAACCTGGGCTGAGTCCCGAATATGCGGGGCGAACCAAGTATGCCTTTCGTTGCTGAAGGGACACGCCATTTGCGGAAACTGCATTACTTCAAATGGTAAGCCACCTCAAAGAAGATCGGTGCGGCTACCGGTTTGCCACCCTTTTTCGCTGGCTCGAATTGACATTGCCCTATCGCTTTAGCGGCGTTGGCATCGAGACCGTATCCTGCGGATCGCATCAGGCATACCTGCTGCGGCTTGCCATTCGCGTCGACGACAAGGCCGAGCATTACATTGAAGTTAAGAACTCGCTTTTTGCCTCTTTGAAGTCGTCGAGCTTCATCGGGGAGCTCGGGTGCAGGTTGGGAAATTGGGAAGGGGCGTGGAAGGTCCTTGCTATTTTTCGCCCCATTTTCCGACGTTTCTTCCTCGCTATAAATGAACGCTGAGGAGCACAGTGGCACCGCCAAATCTGCTTTCGTTGAGTGTCGAGCTCGTGACGGCGTACCAGGCAGGTGGGAACCGGTCTGGGCGTTGCTCCGCACAGCAAACACAGGTAACGAGAGATATAGAAGGAACGCGAGGGCCGGCATTGCCAACTTCATACATTACCACTGGCGGACAAACAAGCGTTGGCCCACTTTATCACACGATCCCCAGTTCCCTCAGCACAAACGCGTAATCCAGCGCGATCTCCTTCAGATAGTCATACCGTCCGCTCGCGCCGCCGTGCCCGGCCTTCATATTCGTCACCAGCAGCAGCGGGTTCGAGTCGGTTTTGAGCGTGCGCAGCTTGGCCACGTACTTTACCGGCTCCCAGTACATCACCTGGCTGTCGTGCAGCGATGTCTTGACTAACATGGCCGGATAACTTGCCGCGCGCAAGTTATCGTAGGGCGAATAACTCAGCATGTATTTGAAATACTCTTCCTCATTCGGGTCGCCCCACTCTTCATACTCGGGAACGGTGAGGGGCAGGGAAGCATCGAGCATCGTGTTCATCACGTCCACAAACGGCACATGCGAGACGATTGCGCGAAAGAGATCGGGCCGCAGGTTCGCTGCCGCGCCCATCAGCAGCCCGCCCGCCGAGCCGCCCTCAGCCGCCACGCGATTCGGATCGCCGTAGCCCTCTGCCGTCAGGTGCTCCACGCAGGCGATGAAATCCGTGAACGTGTTGCGCTTCGCAAGCATCTTGCCGGCATCGTGCCAGGGTTTGCCCAAATCGCCGCCGCCGCGGATGTGCGCGTAAGCCATGACCACGCCGCGGTCGAGCAAACTAAGACGATTGGAACTGAAGCCGAGCGGCAGCGAGTAGCCGTAGGAGCCGTAACCATACACGTAAAGCGGATTGAGCGTTGGCGCGCGCCTGGTGAATTTATCGATGCGATAGACAATCGATACCGGCACCTCGACGCCGTCCTGAGCCTTTGCGTGAACGCGCTCGCTGGCATAGAGCGTGCGATCGAACCCTCCGGGAACCTCAAGTTGCTTCAGCAGCGTGGACGCGCCCGCCTCCACGTCGTACTCATAGACCGAACTGGGCGTCACAAGCGACTGGTAGGCGTAGCGGAAAGTGGTTGCCTCAAAGATGCGGTTGATGTGCGAATGTGCGCTGTAAGCCGGCTCGGGGAAGGGAATCTCGCCGGCGGGAGCGGCATCGAACCCCTCACTTGAAAACTTCCACAACCTCAGCCGCGGCAGCCCATCTTCCCGCTCGCAGGCAATGAAGAATCCGGCGAACAGATCCACGTCCTCCAGCATGACTGCCTCGCGATGCGCGATCAGCTCCGTCCAATACTCGCGGCCCGGAGTCGCTTCCGGTGCGGTTACGAGGCGGAAATTGCGCCCACGATCGTTGGTACGGATAAACCAAAGCCCGTTGCGGTGGTCGATCGAATACTCGTGCTCGTCCTCGCGCGGTGAAATGACCGCGAAGCTGCCAGTGGGATCATCCGCGGGCAGAACCCGCACCTCACTGGTCGTATGGCTGGCCGATTCGACGACAATGTACTTGCCATCGCGCGTGCGGCCGGCGGCCAGGTTGAATCGCTCGTCGTCATCCTGGTAGACCAGCACATCGTCAGAGTGCGGCGTGCCGAGCACGTGTCTCCAGAGTTGGAATTGCCGCTTCTGCTGCTCGTCCTCCACGGTATAAAAAATAGTTTGATTATCCGCTGCCCATACCGCTGATCCCACCCGCTCCACCTCGCCGGGGAGTGTCTCGCCCGTTTTCAGGTCTTTAAGGCGCAGCGTGTACTGGCGAAACCCCTTCGTGTCGGTGGTGTAGGCCAGCCAGCGGCCGTCATCGGCGATGTCGGCATCGCCGATGGCGAAAAAGGCGTGTCCTTTGGCAAGCTCATTGCCGTCGAGCAGAACCATCTCCGGCGCATCGGCATCGGGCCCCGCAGTCGAGCCACGCTGTCCCCGAGCGGCGGGCTTGCGGCAGTGAATGGCGTACTGCAACCCCTCTTCGGTACGCGTGTAGTACCACCATTCGCCGTCGCGGTAGGGAACCGAAACGTCGGTCTGCTTTATGTGGCTCAGCATCTCCTGGTAGAGCACTTCGCGCATCCCGGCCAGGGGCGCCATCACCGCCTCGGCATAGGCGTTTTCAGCTTCGAGATAGGCGGTGACATCAGGGTTCTCCTTATCGCGCAGCCATGCGTAGTCGTCGGGGAGCGTGACTCCGTGCTTTTGGGTTTCGGTGTGGTGTGTGCGTGCAGTTGGCGGCGAAGGAAGCGGATTCTGGCTCATTTCTATCCCAGTGTAGAGCCTGCGAGCGCCGGAACCTTCCGCGCCCCGCCCGCGTACAATTGAGATGGAATGAAAGGTTTTCGTCTACCGCATCTGATCGTTTTTCCGCTGCTGCTGCTGGCGGCCCTGTTCGCGTTTCCTGCCCTTCCCGCGTGCGCCCAGCCGGTCGCAAGCCTGCCCCAACCCACCGATTATGTAAGCGACTTTGCCCACGTGCTATCGCCGGAGGCGATTGCGCGCCTTGACTCGATCTGCGCCCAGCTTGACCACTCCAAGGCCAATGCGCAGATCGCCGTGGTCACCGTTCACAACCTGAACGGCGATGACGCGGCAGACTACGCCAACAACCTTGAAGACCATTGGAAGATGGGCAACAAGGGGCTGAACAAGTACGCGATGGTCCTCCTGGCCGTTGACGACCACAAGTACCGCATCGAGGTGGGCTACGGCCTCGAAGGCATCCTGCCCGACGGCAAAACCGGCGACATCGGCCGCGAGATGGTTCCCTACCTGCGCGCGGGCGACTATGACGGCGCGGTCACGCTGGCCGTAGGCGAGATCGCCCAGGTCATTGCCGCCGACGCCAATGTCACCCTGGAAGACCAGCCTGCTCCAGACAGTGTGCCGGCGCCGCAGCAATCACCGAGCGGCATCAGAGTCCTGCAAGGCATCGTCATTCTGGCTTTTATTGTTCTCTACCTGTTCCGCATCCTGGGCGGCTTTGGCCTGTTTGGCCTCTGGGGTCTGGGACTGATGACGGGCGGGATCGTCGGTGGTGGCCGTAGCGGTGGCGGGGGCTTTGGTGGCGGATCCGGTGGCGGATCCGGCGGTGGCTTCGGTGGGTTTGGTGGCATGGGCGGCGGTTTTGGCGGCGGCGGCGCCGGAGGCAGTTGGTAGTTTCAAAGCTTTTAGCTCTTAGCGTTTAGCTTATTCTTGTGGCGCGAAGCGGTATTGCCAAGGCCAAGAGCTGTGAGTTGGAGACAGAAGGTTTAGAGCTAGCGGCTAATAGCTAACGGCTAACAGCATTTTTGAGGAGAAGCAAACTGTATGAGCAAGGGACTTGGAATTACGCTGGCGGTTGTGGGCGTTCTGCTTCTGGTAGTTCTGATGGTCTTTGGCAGCTACGTGAGCGCCAGGAACCAGATGGTGGCCAAGGATCAGGTGGTGAAGTCTGAGTGGTCTGAGGTGGACGTGCAACTCGAGCGGCGCGCCGACCTGATTCCCAACCTGGTGGAGACGGTAAAGGGATTCACCAAGGAGGAGAGCACGGTCTTTGGCGACATTGCGAACGCGCGCGCCGGAATGTTGAACGCGCAGGGACCGGCGGCGAAGATCGCGGCCAATAACCAGCTCGACGGCGCCCTCGGCCGGTTGTTGATGCTGACGGAAAACTACCCGCAACTGCGTTCGAGCGACCAGTTCATGCGCTTGCAGGACGAGCTTTCGGGGACCGAAAACCGGATCAGCGTAGCGCGCAAGCGTTACAACGAGGCGGTCCAGGACTACAACACGTTCGTGCTGCAATTCCCCAACAATATCTGGGCAGGCATTGCCGGATTCCACCAGAACACTGCGTACTTCACGGCCAGCCCGGCCGCGCAGTCGGTGCCATCGGTCAAGTTTTAGGGTTGTGATTCCAGGGTTATGACGGCCAACACAAACGCAAAAAGGCAATTCCGCCCAGCGGAATGGCCTTTTTGGCTCAGGATCAGGGCCGCGCCCAGTTATCTATAGGAAGCGATGGCGCTGGCTTCGTCGTCGTAGATATCGAAGACGGTGTACAGCTTGGTCAGTTGCAGCAGGTCGTGGACCTTCTTAGTCAGTTTGAGCAGTTTGAGCGCTGCACCCTGGTTCCTGGCCGTGGTATAGGCGCTCACCAGCTCGCCCAGGCCAGAGCTATCGATATAGCTTACTTCACCCAGATCGAGCAGGATGCGCTTCTGTCCTTTGCCGATCAGGTCGCGAATGGCGTCGCGCAGTTGCACGCTGCCTTCGCCCAGTGTGATCCGCCCGCTCAGATCCAAAACGGTGACGCCATCCACTTCACGGGAAGCTATCGCAAGTGCCACAGGAAAATCCTCCTTTTCGGTAGTTCGGTTATAACATCTTTGGCCGGCCTGCCTGCAGAAAACTCCTAGACCAGCCGAAACCTGGAGAGAAAACTGCCGTCCCCCGTACCCTGCACTTCCGCCTTTATGCTACGTTTCTTTGCCCGCGGGCGCGAGATGTTTCACCAGCGTCAACTCGGTCCCGGGATGCAATTGTCGAAAGTGTACCTCATCCATCAGCGATCGGATAAGAAAGATGCCGCGGCCCGTACCGCGAAGCAGATTCTCAGGCGCCAAGGGGTCGGGCAATTGGTCGGGATCGAAGCCCTGTCCCCGGTCGGCAATGGTAAAAACCAGCGCCGTGCCGGTGTTTTCGAGCGAAACATCGATCTGCTGGGCGGGGTCGTATCCGTTCCCATGGAGCACGGCATTGATGGCGGCCTCGCGCACGGCCATGGCGATGTGAAAACGCTGGTCCTCGTCGAGCCCTGCTTCGGTGGCCAGTTGATCTGCGGCCGCTTCCACCTCGCCCACGCTTTCCATGGTGGAGTTGAGCCGGAAACTTCGCCGTCCTCTGCTGGTTGCTGTCACCGGGCCGTATTCCGCCTCCGCCGGAGTGGGTCGGGTAACTTCACCCCCGATCCATCCACCCTGCTGGCAGTTTCATGGTCTCGATGTCTGTGTGTCAAGACAGGGGGGGACTCCAGTAACCCACCCCGAAGGTCTACACTCAACCCATGGAGCAGAGACCCGACACAAGAAACGACGCGCGCACCGGGACAACGCGGGTCAGTCTGACGGCGCTTCTCGGCATGCCTGTGACCGATGCTCAGGGACACTTGCGCGGCAAGCTCAAAGATATCGCCGTGGCTACAGGACCGGATGCGGGCAAGGTTGCCGGCCTGGTGCTCAAAACGCGGACCGGCCTGGCAATTGTTCCCTCCCAGGAGGTGATGGAAACCCCCGCAGGCACCCTTGAGCTGCGTTCGGCAGGCGCGCTGGCTCCGCTGCAGGACCAGGGCAACTATCTCTATCTGCAACAAGATATCGTGGACCGGCAGATCATCGACATTCACGGACGCAAGGTGGTGCGCGTCAACGATGTGGACCTGGAGTGGATGGGCCGAGGCGCTGCTCACCTGCTGCGCGTCGCCGAGGTTGAAGTGGGGCTGCGCGGTGCATTTCGCAGGGTTTTCAAAGGTATCCTGCCGCGCCCTCGGCTGGAATCCCTCTCCCGAAAATTTGGATCGCGCGCCATTCCGTGGCAATTTGTCGATGTAATCGAGCCCGATCCGGCGCGTCGCGTCAAGCTGCGCATTGAGCACGAGCGCCTGGCCGACATTCACCCTTCTGAACTGGCCGACATTCTTGAAGATCTGGCGCCCGCCGAGCGTGAAGCCGTCTTCACCTCGCTCGACGAAGAGGTGGCCGCCGAAACACTCGAGGAGGTCGAGCCCAAGCTCCAGAAGGCGCTGCTGGAAAAGCTCGACGAAGAGCGCATCGCCGACATTGTCGAGGAGATGGACCCTGGGGCAGCGGCCGATCTGCTTGGCGAACTGCCCGAGGAGCAATCCGACGCCATTCTTGAAGAGATGGAGCCGGAGGAGCGGCAGGAGGTGGAGGAACTTCTCGAGTTCGACGAGAACTCTGCCGCCGGCTGCATGACCACTGACTTCGTTTACCTCGGCGCGGACGCGACCGTCGCGCAGGCCGTGCAGGCGCTACGCAGTTTCGATGGCGATCCGGAGAGCGTGACGGAAATCTTCCTTCTCGACGAGCAGCGCATATTGCGCGGCGCGATCCCGCTGGCTCGCCTGGTGATGGCGCAGCCTGAGACGCACCTGAGCGTGCTGGCCGAGCCTCGCGTTCTCTCCTGCCCGGCAGACCTGCGCCAGAACGAGGTCGCGGAAATGTTCGACAAATACAACCTCCACTCCCTCCCCGTCGTCGATCCGCAGGGACGCATGGTCGGCATGGTGCAGGCCGAGCAGGTCATCAGCTTTTTGCGCGAGAAACTGTAAATATCCGAAAACAAAGCAACAAGAGAACAAGAAAACGAGTGATCGGGCGGAAGTTCCTGCCATTTTCGGCCCATTTCAGCGCCAAAAGCCTCAGAAAAACCGGAATCTGTGAAACAATTGTAAGATGGTCCAATCTCCCAAAATCATTCAAGGCGGAATGGGCGTAGGCGTATCGAACTGGCGTCTCGCGCAGGCAGTCTCCAAACTCGGCCAGCTTGGCGTCGTTTCGGGCACCGCGCTCGATTCTCTTTTTGTGCGCCGGCTCGCCGACGGCGACCAGGGCGGCCACATGCGCCGCGGGCTGGACGCATTTCCGTTTCCTGAGATGGCCAAACGCATCTGGCAGGAGTATTTCAACTCCGGCGGCAGGGCCAGCGATACACCGTATCCGGCCACGCCCATGCACCAGCGCGTGAATCCGCGCAAGCTGATTGAGCTGTGCATGGTCAGCAACTTTGTCGAAGTGTTTCTTGCCAGGGAAGGCCACAAGAATCCGGTGGGCATCAATTATCTTGAGAAGGTGCAGATGCCGCACCTGCCCTCGCTCTATGGGGCTATGCTGGCCGGAGTGGGCTATGTGCTGATGGGCGCGGGTATACCGCTGCACATTCCCGGCGTGCTCGATGCTTTTGTTGCACATCAGTCAGCGGAATACCGGCTGGGAGTCACCGGCGCGACGCAGGATCAGGATACGATGATGCGCCTCGATCCGGCTGAATTCGCTGAAGGCCCTCTGCCCGTGCTTCACCGTCCGAAGTTCCTCGCCATTGTCTCCTCCAACACTCTGGCCGCCACCATGCTGCGCCGCGCCAGCGGACGCGTTGACGGCCTCGTGATCGAGAGCGCAACGGCGGGCGGCCACAATGCGCCTCCTCGCGGCAAGCTCCAGCTCAACGCCGCCGGCGAGCCCGTCTACGGCGAGCGCGATCAGGTCAATATTGCCGAGTTGCGAAACCTCGGCGTTCCTTTCTGGCTGGCAGGCGGCTACGGAAACGCCGAAAAGCTTCGCGAGGCGCTGGAACAGGGCGCGGCCGGAGTGCAGGTAGGAACCGCGTTTGCATTCAGCCGGGAATCCGGCATGAGGCCCGACCTGAAGAAGAGGCTCCTGGCTCAGGCCGCTGCGAACTCGGGCGAGGTGTTTACCGATCCGGTGGCTTCTCCAACAGGTTTTCCCTTCAAGGTTGCGCAGCTTGACGGAACTTCGTCGAACTTCAATATCTATCAGGAGCGGGTGCGGGTCTGCGATCTGGGCTATCTCAGGGAACCCTACACCACTGGCGAAGGCAAGATTGCCTACCGCTGCTCCGCCGAACCGGTAGCCACTTACCTGGCCAAGGGCGGCAAGATCGAGGACACGGTGGGCCGCAAGTGCCTTTGCAATGCCTTGCTGGCCAATATCGGCCACGCACAGTCGCGCAATGACGGCTCGATTGAGCCTGCGCTCATCACCGTGGGCGACGACCTGAATACGGTCGCGCAGTTCCTTGCCCCGGGGTGCAGGAGTTACGGCGCCGCAAGCGTGGTCAAGAAGCTGTTGAGCCTGTGCCCGAGCGCTCAGGCAGAGCCGGACCTGGAAGCGGCTGCATTTGCTCCCGCGCCGTCCCTGGCCGCTGCCACATAAAGCCGAACCGGATTCAACTTCGATCTCTCGCATCAACAACAGGCGGATTCTTCCACTAAAAGAGTCCGCCTTTTCTTCGCTGGGTTCGCGCCCCGGCCCCTCGCCTGTTATGGTCAGTGAGGAAAGTTTTATTCGCACCCCTCATCAGAATGAATCCACCATAGGAAGCCTCGGGCATGTTGAAGCGCTGGCGAATCCGGATACTGCTCTTTCTGGCCGTTCTCGGTCCCGGATTCATCACCGCCAATGTCGACAACGACTCCGGCGGCATCCTCACCTACTCTCAGGCTGGCGCGCAATACGGCTACACCCTGCTGTGGACCATGATTCCCATCACCATCGCTCTGATAGTGGTGCAGGAAATGTGCGCCCGCATGGGCGTGGTCACGGGCAAAGGGCTCAGCGACCTTATCCGCGAAGAGTTCGGCCTGCGCATGACCTTCGTGCTCATGGTGATGCTCGTCGTGGTCAACTACACCAATGTAGTCACAGAGTTCATCGGCATCGCCGGCTCGGTGCACCTGTTCCACGTCACCAAGTTCATCTCCGTGCCCGTGTGCGCCGTGCTCGTTTGGTTCCTCGTCGTCCGCGGCGACTACAAAAGCACTGAAAAAATCTTTCTTACGGCATCGCTGGTCTACATTGCCTATATCTTTGCCGGAGTGCTCTCGCAGCCCAGTTGGCACGTCGCGCTGAAGGCCACGGTGGTGCTGCCCCCGCGCTCGGTCTGGCGCGACAAGGCCTACATCTACATGGCCATCGGCGTAGTGGGCACTACCATTGCCCCGTGGATGCAGTTCTACCTGCAATCTTCCATTGTGGAAAAGGGCATTCGCGTCAAAGACTACGCCGCCTCACGCCTGGATGTGATCGTCGGCAGCTTCTTCACCGATCTCATTGCCTGGTTCATTGTGGTCGCCTGCGCGGCCACGCTGTTTGTGCATGGCATGGGCGCCATTCAGGTCGCCGCGGACGCGGCCGAAGCCATGCGCCCGCTGGCCGGCGACTACGCCTTCATCCTCTTCGCCTTCGGCCTCTTCAACGCCTCGGTCTTTGCGGCCTCCATCCTGCCGCTCTCCACGGCCTACACGGTTTGCGAGGGGCTGGGCGTGGAATCGTGCGTCGACAAGAACTTTAAGGAAGCGCCTTTCTTCTACTGGCTCTA
>JAJXXG010000522.1 GCA_021781255.1 Acidobacteriota bacterium | reverse complement strand
TTATTGTTGTTTGGCATTTATTTCCCGGAGCGATCACGGATTGATGGAAGGGCTCCGTGGCTCAAGTGGGTTGTACTTGCGCCCTACGGGGTGTTTGCGGGGCTGTTTTACCCATATCTCTACATTGAATACTTTGCAGGACCCGCAGGGCAAAAGTGGGCATCCGTGATTACGCACGCGGGTAAGGGCCTCGACTTTCTGAATCTGGTGTGCATCGGGTTGTACCTGGTCTTTACGCTGGACAAGTTACGGTCGGCTTCGACAGCGGATGCCCGGCGCAGGTTGCGCGTGCTGACAGTAGGAACGGCAGTGGGCGTGGGTGCGTTGCTGCTGGTGTATATCGTTATGCCGCATTTTGGGCTGCAGATAAATTCGGTGCGGGGATTCTGGGTAACGCTGGCGGGCGGACTGATGTTCATGGTAGCCCCGTTCACCCTGGCGTATGTGGTACTGGCACAGCGTGCAATGGATGTGCGGATGATTCTGCGCATGGGGACGCGCTACGTGCTGGCGAAAGCATTCTTATGGGTGCTGCAGGCGGCTTTTGTGGCGGTCGCGACGTGGCGGCTGCTGCTGCCGATTTTGCACAAGAAGCAACCGGAGGCGACTGACCTTGCTGCAGTGCTGGCATTTTTGGCTCTGGTGGTGATGCTGCGCATCGGGGTGCGAAAGCACGCGCAACGCTGGCTGGACCGGAAGTTCTTTCGCGAGGCATATGACGCGGAGCGGGTTTTGAATGAGCTGGCGGACGAAGTGCGGCAGTTTACCGAGACGGCCCCGCTGCTGGAGACGGTGGCACGCAAAGTATCCGAGACGCTACATGTAGACCAGATTGCGGTATTGCTGCGCAGGAGAGAGATTTTTTATCTGGAGCAGGCGATTGGTGTGCCGGCGGACGGGGCACTTGCGCTCCCGGCGCAGGCATCGACGATGCGATATCTGGCTTCGACGAATGAGCCGGCGCGGTTGTACCGGGATGATCCTGACGCGTGGTACCTGATGGCAGGACTGGGGGAGCGGCAGGTTCTGGACAAGGTGAACGCGGAACTGTTGCTGCCTTTGCGTGGAAGGAACCGGCTGATGGGCGTGATGGCGCTGGGGCCGAAGCGGTCGGAGGCAGCCTATACGCGCGCGGACTTGCAGATGCTGCAGACGCTGGCAACACAGACGGGCCTGGCGATTGAGGTTGCCGAACTGGCAAAGTCGCTGGCGGCTGAGGCGGCGCAGCGGGAGCGGGTGAATCGCGAGATTGAGATTGCCCGCGAGGTGCAGGAGCGGCTTTTCCCTCAGGAGATGCCGCAAATTCCGAGAGCTACTGTGGCGGGGCACTGCCGTCCGGCGCTGGGTGTGGGAGGCGACTATTACGACGTGTTTCCGCTGGAAGACGGCAGAATTGGGCTGGCGATTGGCGATGTGAGCGGGAAGGGAATTGCGGCGGCGCTGTTGATGGCAAGCCTGCGGGCTTCGCTGCGAGGGGTTTCCCTGGATAATCCGCGCGATTTTGCAAAGTTGATGGACAAAGTTAACCGCCTTGTTTATGAATCGTCAGCGTCTAACCGATATGCAACGTTTTTCTTTGCCGCCTATGACGCGAAAACGCGACGGTTGGATTGCGTGAATGCGGGACATAATCCGCCGGTGGTGCTGCGTTGCGGGGAGGATGGCGCGGTGGAGACGCTGCGGCTGCAGGAGGGCGGGCCGGTGGTTGGGCTGCTGCCATTCGCGCCGTACACAGAGGAGTCGGTGACGTTAATGCCGGGGGACCTGTTGCTGCTGTACACGGACGGGATCAGCGAGGCGATGACCGACGACGACGAGGAATGGGGCGAGGAGCGGATGATCGAGTCCGCCGAACGCTGCAAAGGGAAGAGCGCGGATGGGGTGTTGCACGATCTGTTTCGTGACGCGGATGCGTTTACCGCGGGTGCTCCGCAGCATGATGATATGACGTTGCTAGTGTTGAAGCTGGAGGAGTAGGGTTGCGGAAGGTAGCCGCGCTGCTATTGGGTCTTTCGCTGTTATGGCCGGGCATGTCGGGATGTTCGCCGGAGCCTGTGATTCAGAAGGTGGCTCCGAGGGCGGCGAACACGATTGTGAAGCTCCCGGACGGGGCGGTGGTGCACGCGGAGCTTGCAGTAACGGAAGCAGAGCGCGAGTATGGATTGATGGACCGCACGTCGCTGCCGCAGGGCCGCGGGATGCTATTCGTGCACGATGAGCCGGGGCGATATCCCTACTGGATGTACCACTGCAAGATTGGGCTGGACATTCTGTGGATGGATGAGGCGCACAAGATTGTGGAGATGTCGGCGAATACTCCTCCGTGCAAAGGGAAGGCGTGGAGCTGTCCGTCCTATGGCGGGCGGGAGATTTCCAAGTACGTATTGGAGCTTCCGGAAGGATCCATCGGCGAGCATCATCTGGCGTTGGGGCAGGTGTTGCAATTCAAAATTGAACGAGCAAGCGCGGAGAGGAAGAGATGACTGACGTTGATACCGACGCGTTAAGCGAGGAATTGAAGCTGGCATTGCGGGATGATCTGAGGAGGTTCTGGAGCCGGCTGGTTTACTTTCTTGGGATGATGGTGGGGCTGATTCCGCTGATCACGCTGCCGGCCCACCTTTTTGTGATTACCACCTCGAATCCGGCCAGCGTGGCGGTTGCGCGTGTAGTGAACGCGGTGACTGTGTTGCCGGCAAGCGCGTTGGCGTACAGGAACAGGAAGCTGGCTGCATGGTGGCTGGTTGTGGATGCGGCGGTGTGCCTGTTTGCCGGGATTGAGCATCCGGCCAAGGGCGCTCAAAACTGGGTGCTGTTGATCCTTTCGGTGGGGATACCGTTGTTTCTGGGGGGATTTGGCGTGATTACCGGCTGGGCGGGGTGGCCATCGCTGCTTGAAAAGAAGGCGAAGCCGACCCGTCGGGCGCGTAACTAAGCCTGCTTTGCCGCGTGCATTTCTGCGAGGTCGCCGCGTTAGACTGAGAGAGCATGATTCTTCCTTTCGTTCGCGAATTGTTTGCGGACCTGGAGCACTCCCCTTCTTTTGAACAGGCACGGAGGCATCTAGCCCTCGCGCGTGGGCGCCGTCGTGTCTCCGGCATGACTTCTGCGGCGCGGGCGATCTATCTCCCACTGTTTGCGCGGGCGGCGAATGTTCCTGTTGTTGTGGTGGTTGCGGACAACAAGGCTGCGGATGCCTTGCAGGTAGCGCTGCGGGCGGGATGTGACCTGACCGGGGCGATTGCGCCGAATCGCGTGCTGAAGCTGCTCGCT
>JAJXXG010000379.1 GCA_021781255.1 Acidobacteriota bacterium | reverse complement strand
AGCGTGCGAGAATCGCCTGGTCCAGATGCATCGTCCTCGGCCAAACCGTTGTTAGAAAATCCATACCGAATTGTTCCAGCAGCCGCTGCTTTCTTTGTGCGCCGCGGCGCAGGTCGAGCACCGTCATCCGGCACGTTCCCAGTACAAAAGATGCAAGCTTCTCCGGTTCGCGCAGACGGCCCGCCCTCAGTGCTTCGAGCGTTGTGATCACAACCTGCTGCACAAGATCCTGCGCAGCCGCTTCCTCTCTCAAGTGGCGCAGGCCATACAACCGAATGCGCGGCGCCATCCGCTGGAACAGCTCCGCTTCGGCTTCGCGGTCGTCTCCGCTGCCGATCAGTCGCACCAGATCAGCATCGTTCAGATCCGTGTACATCTGCACAATGTAATTCACTACACTCTATTTGTGTAACGGCGAGGCTTTCCGTTACACATCCGGACATCAAATGCGGGGCATTGCTCCCGGGCAGACCGCCGCGCGAGGCACAAACCAATCAAGAAAAAGGAGCAACCCATGGATTCCAAAGAAGCCAGAACTGTGGCTGACTTTCTCATCGCCGACCTGAAAAACGAAATGCAGACGACCCTGCGCGTCCTCGCTGCAGTTCCCGACAGCCATCTCGACTACACCCCGGACCCAAAGTCCAAAACCGCTCTGGGAATGATCCGGCACATCACTCTTGAAGATGAGTGGCTGCTGAGTTGCATCGCAAACGGCCAATTCACGCCTCCGCCGGATGATTCCGATGCCTGCGGCATCATGAACGCTGCCGGCGCCGTCGCCCGTTACAAGGAGACCATTCCCGCTGCCCTCGATCGCGTGCGCTCCCTGTCCGGCGAGAAGCTGGCAGGCGTCATCGACATGTTCGGCGCGATCAAGGCGCCCGCGGTCAACCTTCTTGCCATCACGCTCAAACATTCGGTGCACCATCGCGGCCAGCTCAGCACCTATCTGCGCCCGATGGGCGCCAAGGTTCCGGGGATTTACGGGCCGAGCGCCGACACGCAGTAGCAGGTATTTTCCCCGATGATCTGTAACGTGAAGGCAGCTCGTTACACATCCTGCCTGGAAGCGCGGACCGGCGGCAAAAAGCCGGTCCGCTCTATCCAGGGAGAACGCGAATGATCACAAATCAGGAAACCGGCACCCGTGTTGACGAAGTCGCGGCTGGCATCTATCGCATCTGCACGCCCCTCGACGTAATTCCCGGTGGATTCACATTCAACTCATATCTGATTGCCGACGACGAGCCCGTATTGTTCCACACGGGATACCGGAAGCTATTCCCGATCACGCTGGAAGCCATCGGCAAAATCATGCCGGTGGAGAAGCTGCGCTGGATTGGCGGATCGCACTTTGAAGGCGACGAATTTGGCGCGCTGAACAACTTATTGGCAGCCGCGCCGGAGGCGACGCCATTCGGCACCGAAGTCGGCGTACTGACCTCGCTCAACGACTATGCCTCCCGGCCTGCCCGAGGACTCGCGGATGGCGAGGAGTTTTCCATCGGCAGCCGCCGGCTGAAGTGGCTCTACACGCCGCACGTTCCGCATGGATGGGATTGCGGCGTGCTCTTCGATCTCTCCACCAAAACGCTGCTCTGCGGGGACTTGTTCACGCAGCCGGGCGCGAACATGCCGGCCGTGACCGAATCGGAGATACTCACCGCAAGCGAAGGCATGCGCAACATGATGGACTACTATGCGCACGCGACCAGCACATCGGCCATCCTGGAGCGCCTGGCGGGCCTTACGCCGTCGATGCTCGCCTGTCAGCATGGCAGCGCGTACCGTGGCGACGGCGCCGCGCTGCTCCGCGAACTGTCCACCACAATCGAGACGGGGAGCAGCAAACTGACCGCATGACGGCCTGCGATGCCCACCGCATACATCGCATTCAAAACAAGTGGAGCAGCGCGGGCGGCAGTCCAGCTTCCGGATTGCCGCCCGCGTTTCCCGGCACAAAAGCTGTTACCAAATCCGCGCAGCAGCATCTTAACGGTATGGCGATTGAAAAAGCGACATTCGGAGCAGGATGCTTCTGGGGCGTGGAGGCCGCATTTGCGGCCATCCCCGGCGTGACGGCAACAGCCGTTGGCTATGAGGGCGGCTCCCTGCAGCAGCCCACCTACAAAGACGTCTGCACAGACCAGACAGGTCACGCCGAGGTGGTCGAGTTGGACTTCGACCCGGCGCAGGTGAGCTACGAGCATCTCCTCGATGCCTTCTTTTCGCTCCACGACCCCACAACCCTCAACCGTCAGGGACCGGACTGGGGCACGCAGTACCGCTCGGCCATCTTCTTCCACTCCCCGCAGCAGGAGGCGCAAGCCCGCGCCAAGATTGAGCAGTTGAACGCCGAAGAGCGCTACAAACCCAGGCGTATCGTGACCAGGGTCGAGCCAGCGCAGACCTTCTGGCGCGCAGAGGAATACCACCAGCGCTACCTTGAAAAGCGCGGCCAGACAAGCTGCCACATTTAGCTGTCTGCTGCGTGTCTACTCTTTCCCCTGCGCCATCCACCACGCCTTGATGAACTTCCAGTGGATATAGACTGAGTGGTTCAGGTGCAGGAGCAGCCCCTCACGGCCATCCAGAAAGCCGAGCCGGAAAAAGTAGTTGTACACAAACGTCGCCGCCGGGTTCAGGATGGCGTTCCACACCAGCGCCGGAAACGACCGGCTGGTGCGCCCGCGCTGGTAAAGCAGTTGCGCAATCTCGGAGCTGTACCGGTTCATGTGCTCGAGATAGATGGCCAGCGTGGGGTACGCATAGTGGAGCATGTCGTGCTTCAGCTTGCCGCGCGGCCCCGTGAACTGCGGCGTGCTGTGCGGTCCCACGCCCTCGCTCAACCGCGCCGCGCCGCGCCGGAACAGCCGCAGCTTGTGGTCGGGATAAAACCCGCCGTGCTTGATCCAGCGGCCAAAGTAGAGATTCAGCCGCGGAATCCAGTAGGCTCCGTACCTGGGCTCGCCGCTGAGAAGCTCACGAATCTCCGCCTGCAACCCGGGCGTGAGCACCTCGTCCGCATCCAGCAGCAGAATCCAATCCGATGTGCACAAGTCCAGCGCAACATTCTTCTGTTCGCCGTGGCCGCCGAAGGCGTGGTAGCTGGTCCTGGCGCCGAAGGACTGCGCAATCTCCAGCGTGCGGTCCTTCGAGCCCGAATCCACGACGATAATCTCGTCTGCCCAGCGGACGCTCTCGAGGGTGCGGGGCAGGTTCGCCTCCTCGTTCATGGCGATCATGGCGACTGAAAGACTCTTCGGCATCGAAGG
>JAJXXG010000063.1 GCA_021781255.1 Acidobacteriota bacterium | reverse complement strand
ATCTCTACGAGAAGAACTACGGGATGCGCCCACACGGAGATATTCGTGCGGTCCCGGTTGAGAGCATTCCAAAACATGACATCCTCTGTGCAGGATCTCCGTGCCAGCCGTTCTCCAAGGCTGGCGACCAGCAGGGCTTTGAATGCCCCAAGTGGGGCGATCTTTTCGAGCATGTGCTACGTGTGCTGAGGCACCATAATCCGAAATACATCATCCTTGAAAATGTTCCCAACCTTGAGCGCCACAGCAAGGGCGAGACGTGGGCCGAGTTGAAAAAAGGCCTTGAGGATGCAGGCTACGTTATCAGCACCAGCCACTTGTCCCCACACCAGTACGGCATCCCGCAGATACGCGAGAGAGTGTTTATTGTCGGGTGCCGCTTCGGGCTAAAGGGATTCTCTTGGCCGGAGCGAAAGGATGAAGCCTCCCTCTCGATCACCGCAGTCCTCGATCAGAACCCGGCAGAAGCGAAAGTGATCTCACCCCAGGCCAAGAAGTGTCTGCAGGTGTGGCAGGCTTTTATCAAAGCGTTCCCCAAGAATGAGGAATTGCCCTCTTTTCCAATCTGGTCGATGGAATTCAATGCGACATATCCTTTTGAGGAGGAGACTCCTCATGCAGCAGGCACTCGTAAATTAGGTAAATACCGGGGCAGTCACGGCATCCCTCTCAAGTCGTTCGCACCCGATGCCCGGATGGACTGCCTGCCTTCTTACGCCCGTACCGAAGAAGACAAATTCCCGCACTGGAAGGTGCTCTTCATCCAGCAGAATCGGGAATTTTACCAGCGACACAAGAAATGGATAAAGCCCTGGCTGCCCCGCATACTTGAATTTCCGCCCAGCCTTCAGAAGCTGGAGTGGAACTGCAATGGTGAGAAGCGCAACGTCTGGGATTACGTGATTCAGTTCCGCGCCTCAGGTGTCCGCATTAAGCGGCCAACGACAGCCCCATCCCTCATTGCAATGACGACAACCCAGGTTCCGATCATCGGATGGGAGCAGCGCTACATGACGCCCCGCGAGTGTGCCAGGCTTCAGAGCCTCCATGAGCTCAAGCACCTGCCGGAGGTTCCCACCAGGGCATTCAAGGCACTCGGCAATGCCGTGAACGCCGATGTAGTGCAGCTTATCGCGGCGCGCCTGCTCACTCCCCATCAGGACCATCATATGGAGCTTGCGTCTGATGATTTTGCATTACTTGGGGAGACAAGGCGGGTGAGCCATGCCGCCGTCCTCTAGCGCACGTTCCGCTCCTTCGCAGCAGCGCGTCAGCATCCGCCCCGGTGTCGGCATTCTCTCGGTGTTGCGTCACCTGAATTACAAGCCATGGTTTGCGATGGCTGAGTTTGTGGATAACTCGCTCCAGAGTTATTTGCAGAACCGCGAAAAGCTGGAAGCGCTACACGGCGAGGGGTATCGCGTCAAGGTCGAGATTGAGATTGAGCGCTCAGATGAGACCCGCATCATCATCAGGGACAATGCCGCAGGCATAGCCAGCAGCGACTATGCCCGTGCCTTTCGTCCCGCCGAGCTTCCCACCAACCGGACCGGCCTGTCCGAGTTCGGCATGGGCATGAAGAGCGCCGCCTGCTGGTTTGCTCCCCGCTGGAGCGCGCGCACAACCGCGCTTGGGGAAGACGTGCAGCGAACCATCTCGCTCGACATCGACACAATCGTGCGCGACGACATCGAAGAGCTGGACGTTGCCGAAGTGACTGTGCCGCGCAATGACCACTTCACCGAGCTCACGCTTATTGCTCCGTACGACAAGCTACAGACTAAGACCGGCACCAAGATCAAGGATCATCTCGCAAGCATCTATAGGATATTCCTGCGTGAGCAGACAATGGAGCTTTGGTTCAACCGGGACCGGCTCTCCTATGAAATTCCGAAGATACTTGTTGCGCCCTACTACAAAAGTCCGGCGGAGCCCGCGCAGCGCTGGTACAAGGAATTCAATTTTGACTTTGGCGATGACCTGAGGACATCCGGCTTTGCCGCGCTGCGGGAAGTGGCGAGCACCTCCACAGCAGGCTTTGCGTTATTCAGACGCAATCGTCTCATTGAGGGAAGCCTGGATGAGCCTTACCGGCCCGAGTTCATTTTCGGCACCGGCAACTCCTACCGCAAGCAGCGCCTCATCGGTGAGATTCATCTTGAGGGCTTCGAGGTGAGCCACACCAAGGACGGCTTCAAGTGGGACGACCAGGAACTGCCTTTTCTGGAGTTGCTCTACGATCACCTGGAGAATGAGGACTCCCATCTACTCTTGCAGGCGGAGGGCTTTCGCGCGCGCGTTGCGCAGCGTGAGCTTAAGGCGGAGGCTGAGAAAGCGTCATCACGCGTTGCCGAGACGCTGCAAAAGGAAGCGCCGCGCGTTCTGGAGGAGCAGAGCGCCGCGGAGCCCACTCCTGAGCCTCTTCCCGAGACAATCCTTCCGGACAAGTCAGCAAGCTCCCGCGTGATCGAGGTAGAGCATCGCGGCACACGCTGGAGGATCACCATCGAACTGGCGATGGACCCTGCGATACAGGATTGGCTCACCATCAGCGACAAGCCCCAGACAAATGGAAGCCCGCGCGAGATTGCAGTCCGCATGTCGCTTGTGCATCCCTTCATGCAGCAATACTGCCGTGCAGAGTCATCCGAGATCGAGGCGCTGGCAAGGGTTGCCGCAGCGTTCGGTCTTGCTGAGATCACCGCACGGGACTCAGGTGTTCCGCAGTACGGGACCATCCGGCGAAACGTTAATCAGTTGCTGCGGGAGGCGCTGTGCAAGCCATAGCGGAGGGATTTTGGCATGAGTAGCGGTGAGATCATTACGCCACGTGAGGGCCTGCCCCCCGGCAATCTGTGGGTGCCTCTACGTGGGCAGGAGTTGCGCGAGCTCATTGATTATCTTGAGCTTGGCGAGGAGAGCAGCGAGCGACTCGTCACCGAAGCGACCAATATCCTGAGCAAGTGCATACCGCCGCACACTGCGGGAGAATCCACGACCGGCCTCGTGCTTGGCTACGTGCAGAGCGGAAAGACCCTATCGTTCACTACGGTTGCCGCCCTTGCGCGTGACAACAGCTACCCGATGGTCATCGTGATTACCGGCGTCAGCGGCTCCGGGAAGTCGTCGCTCGCGTTCGACACCATCTACGCGGAGGGGCAGCGCCGCTACGTCGAGTCGTTGTCGGCGTACGCGCGCCAGTTCCTCGAGCAGATGGACAAGCCCGACGTGGACACGATCGAGGGGCTCTCGCCGGCGATCTCGATCGAGCAGAAGACG
>JAJXXG010000491.1 GCA_021781255.1 Acidobacteriota bacterium | reverse complement strand
CGGTAAGGCTATGACACGCATAGCATAATCAGGAGATAGAAAAGTAGATCTGAATCCGTGACCGACCTGAATCCAATCACGCGCAGAGAGTTCCTTGCCGGCGCCGCAGCAGTTGCTCTTCATCGCCCCCTGTCAGCGCGCTCGACTGAAGTGGCTGCTCCCATGCTCCAGGAGTTCGACTACGCACAGGTCCATCTGGAAGGCGGACCGCTCAAGGCGCAGTACGACCGCATCCACGCGACGTATCTTGCCCTCGACAACGACAGGCTCCTTAAGGTCTACCGCCAGCGCGCAGGCATGTCCGCACCCGGTGCCGACATGGGCGGATGGTATGACGCCGATGGCTTCGTCCCCGGTCATTCGCTGGGCCAGTACATCTCAGGCCTCGCGCGCATCGGCGCAAGCACAGGCGACGCATCCTGCCATGCAAAGGTGGCTGCGCTCGTCGAGGGCTTCGCATCCGCCATGCAGCGCAGCCACAGTGTTTACGCCGCGGCGAACGCTGAGAAGGTCTGGCCTTGCTATATTCTCGACAAGCACATCGCGGGCCTCATCGACGCAGTGGCATTGAGCCACATGGACTCGGCGCGGGATCTTCTGCCGCGAGTCTACAGCGCCGCACTTCCCTTCATTCCAGCGCAAGGCCGCGATCGTATCGGCAAGAAAGACCCGCCCTACGATGAAACGTACGTGCTCCCAGAGAGCCTGTTTGCCGCGGCAGAATTGACTGGTGACCCTGCCATGCGCGATCGTGCCATGCGCTATCTGCTCGATCGTGATTTCTTTGACCCGCTGTCGCGAGGCCAGGATGTGCTGCCCGGCCGCCATGCATACAGCCACGCCATTGCGCTCAGCTCTGCGGGCAAGGCGCATCGGGTACTGCACGAGGAGAAGTATCTGAAAGCCATGCAAACCGCATGGACGCTGCTTACTCAAACGCAACAATACGCAACCGGCGGCTGGGGACCAAACGAACAGTTCATTGAACCGCACAGAGGCCAGCTCTATTCCAGCCTTCTCACCACGCAGGATCACTTTGAGACACCCTGCGGAAGCTATGCTGCCACCAAACTGGCGCGCTACTTGCTCTGTGCCACCGGCGAAGCTCACTATGGCGATGGCCTCGAGCGTGTTCTCTACAATGCACTCCTCGCCGCAAGAGAACCAGACAGCGACGGGGACTATCCGTATTACTCCACCTACAGCGCAGCCGCGCGCAAAGTCTACTATCCACAAAAATGGCCATGCTGCTCGGGCACACTCGTGCAGGGCGTCGCAGACTACGTAAAGAACATCTACTTTCGAGCTCCGGATGGCATTCGCGTCAATCTCTATGCCCCATCCACAGTTCAATGGCAACACGGCGGCGCAAGCATTACACTCACGCAGCAGACCGATTACCCGCTGGGCGAAAACGTTCTTCTACATATCCGCGCATCGGTACCTACTGCATTCACACTCGGCTTCCGACTGCCCGAATGGCTTGCCGGACCAGCCACGATTCATGTAAACGGCATCCCTGTGGAGTTTCGGCAGCAGCGCGGCTGGGCAATGCTGCATCGCACATGGACCAGCGGCGACAAGATCCAAATCAACCTTCCGCAGAATCTCCATACAGTAGCAATTGACGATCTCCATCCAGATACGGTGGCCGTGCTGCGTGGCCCTCTGGTGTATGTCGAACTCAATCCGCCCGCGGGATCGTCTCCGCTGATGCCTCTCGATCGTCTGCAGAACATAGCTCATCTCAGCGGCTATCTCTCCGCCTCAAGTGCAGGATCGAGCCGCATTCTTGTCCCTATCTATCGCGTGCGGCAGGAAACGTACACCACATACTTCCAGAAGACATAGCTTCCGGTTGAGTTATCCGTTGTCCGCCGGCATATGGCTGTCAGCAGCTGATGTTCAGGCAGTTGTTAGCTGGCTTTGCCGATGGCGCGCATGCACCTCGAACGCAAAATTGTCCAGCGCATCCTCGGCAAGCGGGTCACCGTTAAAGGCCAGCGTCAGGGTCGGCAATCCCTCGCGCTCGGCAGCATGGAAGAACTGCGATTCGGCGATGCGTGTTGGCATGCACTCCAGCGGGCCAACGTTCACTGCCGCATCAATCTCGCCATTCCGCCAGTCGTGCAGCGGCACGCCCAGCGTCAACACGGCCTCGCCGCCAACATCGCCCTCCACGTACTCACTCGCGGCGTCCGTCACTTCCTCCACGTGCAGCGGTGCGGCCAAAGGCAAATGCCCGGCCATTGCCTGCCAGGTAACCATGCGGATACGCTGCCGCAGCGCGTCAATCGCCCGATCAATCGGCGTGGGAGGCGTGACCTCCTGCTGGCAGTGCTCCGTATACTCAAACCATTCTCCAAGCGTGGCGCATCGCACCCGCATGCCGCGCGCTTCCAGCTTTGAGATCACGCCTTCATTGGCGAAGGCATCATTACGGACGTAAATCTCACCCACCAGTTGCACAATGGGCAAAGAACCTTCTCCGCATTCTGCCGCAAACTCCTCGGCTGCTCGTCGCAGCAGCGTACGCATGCCGAACAGCTTCCCTGTCATCACCTGCATCACCGCCTGCGCCCGCGACTGGATCGCCTGCTGTTGCCGCTCGACCAGCGCAAACAGCTTTTCTGTATAGCGCGCATAGATCTCATTCGCAGCCCCCGCGCGCCGCTCGGTTGGCCGCACGTGCAGCAGAGCCTCATGCAGCATATCGTGCGCCAGGATGCCCGACAAAAAAAGCGCGGTAAATCCAAGCGGCAATCCCTCAAAATAATCCGCCTCGTTCGGCGATACAAAGCGGCATCGCTCTCCTGCTCCCAGGCGCTCCACCACAATCTTCTGCAACAGGTGATACATGCCCATGCGGCACGGCCCATTCGTGCGCGGCATCATGTACGCAAATCGTCCCTCGGGCTCGCTCTGCAGTTTCTGCAGCAGCCGCCCCAGCGTCAGGCTTACCGGAACGCATTCCTTGCCGGAGGTGTGGCGCCGGCCAAGCTGCAATGCATTCCGATCCGGAATCGCCAGGGCCTCCGCCTTGAAGCCAGCAGCGCGCAAGCATGCGGCTGCAACGTATGTGCCGGGTCCCATCCACGGCACCAGTACCGTCTCCCTCGCTTTGTCGATGCCGGAAAAGTCGCAGACGCGTTCTTCCAGCGACGGCAGATCCCTGGCTGCTCCGCGAGTGCCGCGTGCTGCGCGATCCTGCGCCACACAATGCAGAAAGGCTTCAATGCGCGTCTTGGTTCCCGCATCGCCCGCATGCCCGTCGGTCTC
>JAJXXG010001250.1 GCA_021781255.1 Acidobacteriota bacterium | reverse complement strand
TTCCAATGCGCACCGGTTTTTCGCCGTTATATCCCGCCCAGTGTTCCAGGATCGACTCTTCGAGATTCTCCGATCCATCCACGCGATATAGCGGCGCCAGCGTCAGCCCCGGCGCGCCGCCGGCCACGTTCAGCAGATACTGTACGAACTGCTCGCGCTCTTCGCACTGGCCCAGCAGTCCAAACGCATTCAGCACGTAGTAAGAGTCGCGCAGCCAGCAATAGCGGTAGTCCCACGTGCGGCCGCTGCCCGGCGATTCGGGGATCGACGTGGTCATGGCGGCGATAATCGCCCCGGTGTCTTCAAAGCAGTGGAGCTTCAATGCCAGCGCCGAACGGATGACCTCTTTCTGGAACAGTGGGGGGATATCGCATTGCTTGACCCAGCGCTGCCAGTAGCGTCTGGTCTCGTTCAGGAACCGCTCGCACAGGGGCGCGAGCGGTTCTTCAATGGGCGCGCCCCACGCCAGCACCATGTGCTGGCGTCCGGTCAGCGTAAACGGTTTGCCGTTCAGATACGAGAGCGGAATGTCGGTGGTCAGCCGCAACTCGCTGTCGAAGCCTTCGAAGCGCAGATGATGCGAGCCCTGCACCGTCTTGGGATGTTTCTTTGACCAGCCGAGTTTCGGCTCGCACACAATTTCGATGCGCGGCGTTCCCGCGATCGGCTCCAGGATCCGGTACAACTGCACCGGGCGGAACGCGCGATCGTAGTGGATGAAGCGCGGAGCGAAGTCGATGATCTTGAACGCGCCCGTCGCCGTATGAAAGATGGTCTCAAGAATATTGGTATTGGGCACATACGACTGAGTGCCCGCTCCGCCGTCCGCGGGGCTGATGCGGAATCGGCCGCCATCTTCACTGTCCAGAAGCGAAGAGAACACGGGCTCGGAATCGAAGCGGGGAAGACAGCACCATACGATCTCGCCGTTGTTGTGAATCAGCGCAGAATACTGGCAGTTTCCGATCAACCCCAGGTCTTCAATCCGTGTTGTCACGTCGCGACCCATTGTTGCAGAGACTAAAATAGGATTATGACACGTCTGGCGCGATTCATCATCGCCCTGCTCATTGCTCTTGCCCTGCTCACGTGGGCCGTGTCCGGAGTCGTGCAGATCACAACCCGCGAATGGTTCGAGCGCGATGTCAGCGCGCGTGTGCGCCTGGTCATGGTCAGCGCCACGCAATCCATGGCGGCTACATGGTACGACGCTGAGGGTCTGCAGAAACAGTTGATCGCGATCGACCGCGACCAGCGCGTCATCGGCGTCGCGGCCTGCAATATCGATCTCACCACGCGCTCCATGACGCCGGACCTTCCCGAAGAGTTTCGCTGTCCGGTGGTAGGATCGCGGGTCCGCGCCATCAGTTCCGCATTAGACAAGGCTGACCCCAGCTTTCGCGAGTGGAGCACCATCACCACTCTTCCCACCGGCCGCGTGAATGTCACCGCGATGCCCATCGTCAGTGGAGGCCAGGTGCTGGGCTATGCCATTCTCGTTCACGATCTCAGCTACATCGAGCGGCGTGAGGCTCGCGCACAGACCTTCCTGCTGGCGGTCTTCTGCATTCTCGCCATCCTGGCATTCGGAATCCCGTTGCTCGTCGCCAGGCGCGTGCGCCTTGACTGGAGCATGGAGGTACGCAAGCTGCTGCGCGGCGACGGCAAGCAAAGCCGCGAGTTTCAGCCCATCCTCGGCGACCTGCGCGAGCTGATCGGCCGCATGGCCGACGAGCGCGAGGACTCGCCCGGTCAATGGACCGCAGAGCGGCTGAAGCACACCCTCAACAGCTATCTGCACGGAGAAAAGATTTTCATTCTGGCCAATCGCGAGCCCTACGTGCACATTTACAACACCGATGGCGAGATTGAGGTCCAGCATCCGGCCAGCGGCCTGGTCACTGCCGTTGAACCCATCATGCGCGCCTGCTCCGGCGTCTGGATCGCCCACGGCAGCGGCAGCGCCGATCGAGATACCGTCGACAGCAAGGATCATGTCCGCGTGCCGCCCGGCGAAGAGTCCTACGACATTCGCCGTATCTGGCTCTCCGAGGAGGAGCAGCAGGGGTATTATTACGGCTTCTCCAACGAGGGGCTCTGGCCGCTCTGCCACATCGCGCATAATCGCCCGCTGTTTCGCGCCGAAGATTGGGCGCACTACCGCAAGGTAAATCAGAAGTTCGCCGATGCGGTGTGCCGCGAGGCCGACTCGGAAGATCCCATCGTCCTGGTGCAGGATTATCACTTCGCCCTGGCGCCGGAGATGATTCGCAAGCAGTTGCCCGCCGCCACCATCATCGCTTTCTGGCATATTCCCTGGCCCAACGCCGAGCGCCTGGGCATCTGTCCCTGGCACAACGAGCTCCTGGAAGGACTGCTGGGCAGCAGCATCGTCGGCTTTCACACCCAGCTTCACTGCAACAACTTCCTCGATTCCGTCGACCGCTATCTGGAAACCCGGCGCGACCGGGAACAAAACGCCGTGGAGATGCGCGGGCATCGCACCCTGGTGCGCCCTTATCCCATCGCGCTCGAGTGGCCGGTCCGATGGGTTGATTCGGCGCCGCCTCCCGAACAGTGCCGTGCGCAGGTGTGGAAGGAACTGGGCCTGAAACCGGATGCCCTCCTCGGCCTCGGCATTGACCGCCTCGACTACACCAAAGGCATCGAAGAGCGTCTGTCCGCGGTAGAGCTGCTGCTTGAAAACCACCCGCAATACCGCAATCGCTTCACTTTCGTGCAACTGGCGGCGCCCAGCCGCACCAAGATCGCGCGCTACCAGGCTCTGAATGAGACCGTCGAGCGGCTGGCGCAGCGCATCAACGCGCGTTTTGGCTCCGCCGATTATCGCCCCATCGTTCTGCTGCGCTCGCATCATGAGCCGCCCGAGGTGTTTCGCTACTACCGCGCCGCGGATCTTTGTTACGTGAGCAGTCTCCATGACGGTATGAACCTGGTGGCCAAGGAGTTTGTGGCTGCCCGCACCGATCTCAAGGGTGTTCTGGTTCTGAGCGAATTTACCGGTGCCGCGCAGGAACTGACCGAGGCTCTGATCGTCAATCCCTACGACCTGGAAAAAAGCAGTGACGCCATGGCGGCGGCGCTTGCCATGCGCGAGGAAGAACAGCGCGACCGCATGCGTTCCATGCGCTCGATCATCGGGCGGTTCAACGTCTACCGCTGGGCCGGCAAGATGCTTACCGATGCCGCGTACCTGCGCAATCGGGAGCGGCTCTCGGGACGTCTTGCCGATCATGCTCTTGTTGACTCTGCCATTTAACGATGAAC
>JAJXXG010000848.1 GCA_021781255.1 Acidobacteriota bacterium | reverse complement strand
GAGGCGCTCTATCGCGCCTGGATCGCTGCCGGCCGGCTCCCGGGAGAGGAGCATCAACGACTGCTCGCCGCAACCGGCCGGCTCCGCGATCTTTATGCCGCGCATATCCGGATTGAAGACAATGTAGTGTTCCCGAAGGCGGCGCAGGTGCTCGACAAGCAGGCCGTTGCGGCCCTCGGCCAGGAGTTTCGCGCCCGGCGGCAGGCGTCCCACTGAGAAGCTCGAGATTCCGCTAAGTTGAAGCTGAGTCCGCGCGGTCCTGGGACTCGCCGGCGAGGTGCCCGCGTCCACCTCGCGGCTGAAAAGGCATGCGCTCGGAATGAGAGTGCGAAACGGCCGGCAACTGCCGCCATTCCGGATTCGGCTTACACGTTCTCGGGCGCCGATGCATCGCATCCACGCAGCAGAGAAGCAACAACATCGGCGGCGCTGTAGCTTTCAGCGCCTTCCCGCAGAAATACCGCCACGTGGTTCACATCATCGCCTATGGTCACCAGCGGCGGTTCTTCAACCCCATCTTTGCGCAGCTGCGGATGGCCGATATTTGCCAGCAAGGCATTGCACAGGCACTTGCGTCCCGCGCTTTCTTCTTCCTTGCCGCCTTTGCTTAGAAACGTCGCTACCCGCTCAGCCGCGCAGCGATACGCAATCTGTCCCTCGTCGGTCCAATACGCTTCGCGCAGATAGCCCAGATCGCAGATGCGCACCCGCGCTTCCGCAACGTTCACATCGGAGTACGTTCCCGCAATCTGCGCCACCTTGAAGGGAAATCCTGTCGGAGACGCCTGCGGATCGGTGAACACGCGGGCTTCTCCGCGTGCTGCCTGCGCAACCAGCGTACTCTTCAGATCCTGCCGCAGGCCCGACTCTTCGCAGAGCGCAAACGCGGTGCCCACCTGGATTCCCGCCGCTCCCGCATCAAGCGCCTCGTGCAGCTTATCGGCGCAGCCATATCCGCCAGCCAGCCAGAACGGGACACCGAGACGCCGCAGCTCTTCGACATCCACCCGGTCGCGCTCGCCGTACACAGGCTGCCCGGAGGCGTCCAGCGTGGTTTTCCCTCGCGGGGGAGCATTGTGTCCGCCCGCCGTTGGACTTTCCACAATCAATCCGTCAACCTTGCCCGATGCGCGCCGCAGCATCGTAGCGGCCAGCGTATTGGACGACACAATCGCCAGAAACCTGGGCCTCTCCAGTTGCGGCAGCGGCCCCTCTGCAAAATCGCGCGGATCAAAGCGCATCATCGTGTCCTGATCGGACGGAGCGCCGCTCACCGCCAGTTTGTACTCAGCCGGACGGCCCGCCGCCAGGTGGTCCAGAACGCCCGGAATGTGCAGGGGGATTCCCGCTCCCATCACCACATAGCCCACCCCGGCCAACATCGCGCCGTAGATCGAGGCCAGATGGGGGAGCTGTACCTTCTCAAGAAAATTCACGCCCACTTTGTTCAGGTGCCCTTGCCGCGCCAGAAACACCTCGGCAAAGTTGCTCACCATCAGCAGTTCGGTCAGCTTGCTCGGGCTGTTGCGCTGGTGCATGGGCAACGTCGGATAGGGGATGTCGGGGGATTTTCCGCCCGGCACAAAATACTCGCTCCAGATCCGCTTTGCCATCTCCTGAAAGGGAAATGCATCGAAGGCGCGGCGCATGTGCCCGCCCTCGTCGCCGTCGGCAAGCCGGCGTACCATGAGCTGATCGAGCGCGGTTCCTGACACGACGCCGAGCTGTCCCAACCGGGAAACAGCCTGGGCCAGCCGCCAGTTCGACACACCGATCCCCATGCCGCCCTGGATGACTTTTGGCAACGAAAACATCATCATCATTGTTTCACAATTCGACCAACTCGTCAGGACCAGACAGAAAAGCGGCGAAAACGGCACTCCGGCTTCCCCGAGAAGCCGCAACCCGGTGGGCATTCTCCGCTCCGTGCGTCCTGCCTGCCCACCCCGCGTTGCGGCGGAGCCGGTCCGCGTCTACGCGCCGCAGCATTGCTTGAACTTGCGCCCGCTGCCACAGGGGCAGGGATCGTTGCGGCCGACCTTGCCCTGCCGGGCGCGGGCATCCTCTTCGGCAACCCAGCGCATGACATTGGCCGGAGCCCGCTCGGCTGCCAGTTCCGCCGCCATAAAGCGCATGTAGGGATCGATGTGATGGAAGAACATCTTGTAGCCGGCGCACAGATAGTTGAGGCCGGCCTCGCCGTCGGGGGTGGTCAGGAAACGATGCTTGGGACACTCGCCATTGCAGGCAAAGCGCACATCGCACTCGCGGCAGTAGCGCGGAAGCGTCGACTCCTTTTCCACGCCGAAGCGCTGCTGCTGCTCGGAGCCGACCAGCGAGGCCAGCGGCGCATCCATAATGTTGCCCAAACGATTTTCGGGGTAGACGAAGTGATCGCAGGAATAAAGGTCGCCGCTGTGTTCGATGGCCAGGGCCGCGCCGCACTGCTTGCGAAAGACACAGAGGCTGGCTTCCATGCCCGCCCAGATGCCCAGGCTGACGTCAAACAGTTGCACGTAGGTGCGGCCCACGTCGCGGCGCACCCACTCGTCAAAGATGGAGCACAGAAAACGGCCAAACTGGCGCGGCTCGACCGACCACGGCGCAACTTGGGCCTGGCCCGTGAAGTCCGGCGAGATTAGGCGCAGTCCATCTTCGGTTACCTGGTGCGCAATTCGCTCCACGATGGGAATAAACTGCATGAAACCGCTGCCGTTGTCGCGCAGAAAACGGTAGACCTCGAGCGGCGCATCCGCGTTGGCGCGATGCACGGTGGTCAGGGTATTGAACTCCACGTGATGACGCCGAAGCGTCTCCAGCCCGCGCATAACCCGATCGAAGGTGGGTTGGCCGCCTTTGTCCACGCGGTAGGCATCGTGCAGTTCGCGCGGTCCGTCAACCGAGATGCCAATCAGGAACTGCTGTTCGAGGAAGAACTCCGCCCATGTATCGTTGATTAAGACGCCGTTGGTCTGAAACGCATTGGCAATCTGCTTGCCGTTGGCGTAGCGTTTTTCCAGTTCCACCACGCGGCGAAAGAAATCCACGCCCAGGAGCGTAGGTTCCCCGCCCTGCCAGGCAAAATTTACCGTAGGGGTGTCATGGGCTTCAATATACTGCCGAATGTAGGTCTCCAGCACGTCGTCGCGCATGGCCCACTTCTCAACTTGCGGATACAGCGACTCCTTTTCGAGGTAAAAGCAGTATTTGCAGTCAAGATTGCAGATGGGGCCGATCGGCTTGGCCAGCACATGGAAGTCCGGAACACTCATCAAATTACCTCGGGGAAGATCG
>JAJXXG010000443.1 GCA_021781255.1 Acidobacteriota bacterium | reverse complement strand
TTGACCTGGGGTTCGGGGCCGGTCTGGTCATCCGCCTCGCGTTCGGCCGCGCGATGCGCCGCCAGCCCGTGCTGCTGGAGCTGCGTGGGCAGGTCGCCCAGGTGCAGCACCGGTCCGGAGGACAGGGCGCAGGCGCGTTCCACGGCGTTCTCCAGCTCGCGCACATTGCCCGGCCAGTCGTACGCCATCATGGTGCGCAGCGCTTCGTTGCTCAGCGTGAACTTGGCTCCGCGCTCGCGGCTGATGCGGTCCAGAAAGTGAGCCGCCAGCGGCGGAATGTCGTCGCGGCGGTCGCGCAGGGAGGGCAGCCGCAGGTTCACGACGTTGAGGCGATAGTACAGATCCTTGCGGAAGGTGCCTTTTTCAACCATCGTTGCCAGGTCGCGGTTGGTGGCCGCCACAATGCGCGCCTTGATGGGCACGCGATGGGTGGCTCCGACCGGACGCACTTCCCGCTCCTGCAGCGCGCGCAGCAGTTTGGTTTGCAGGTCCAGCGAAAGCTCGCCCACTTCATCCAGAAAGACCGTTCCGCCTTCGGCCGACACCAGCAGTCCATCCTTGGAGCGGTTGGCGCCGGTGAAGGCTCCTTTGACGTAGCCAAACAGTTCGCTCTCAATCAGCGTGGGCACCAGCGAGCCGCAATCCACGGGCAGAAAGGGCTTCTGCGCGCTGGGGCCGTAGGCATGGATGGTACGCGCCACCAGTTCCTTGCCAGTGCCGCTTTCGCCCAGGATGAGCACAGGATGCGAGCTTTGCGCCACCTTGGAGAGAATGCGGTAGAGTTTTTCCATTTCAGACGAACGCCCGATCATTGCGCCAAGGCCCTGCGAGAGCCGCAGCCGTTCGCGAAGCTGGCGGCTGGCAGTGTCGGTTACATGGCTGGCGGCCGCCCGGTCCAGCACGGTGGAGAGTTCGTCAACGGCGAAGGGTTTGGAGAGATAGTCGGAGGCTCCGCAGCGCATCGCCTCCACAGCCGCATTCACGGTGCCGGAGGCCGTCATGACGATCACGGACATATCGGGATAGAGCAGCTTGACCTCGGAAACAAGATTAAGTCCCTGGTTATTGCCATAAGGCAGGTTCACCAGCAGGATGTCGGCGGCGCGGCCCCGCAGCAGCTTGCGCGCCTGGGCCATATCGCCGGTGCTGTCCACGGCATACCCCAGACTGGCGGCGATCTCCGAGCAGGCCGAGCGCGCCGCCGGATCGGCGTCCACGACCAGCAGGTAAAGCTTTCCCGTCGGCTCTGCTACTTGGGGGATGAATTCCATGGCCCTTGGTGAAACATCTTTTCCGAGCATTGTATTCGCCTCGCGTGCAATTGGGTAAGGTGCGTCTTGCGGGGTTTGTTTCTGGCTCAGTGGCCTCTGACCGGCAGATCGATCTGGAAGCAGGCGCCTGAAGGGTCGCGATTGGCGGCGTTGATGCGCCCGCCGCCGGCTTTCACGATGGAGCGGGTGATGGAGAGGCCCAGCCCGCGCTGCACAGCAGGCTCCTCTCGATAGCCGCGTGCGCTGGAGGCCTTTGACCGGGTGGAAAAGCCGGGCAGGAAGACCTTCTCAATCGCATGCCGCGGCAGGCCGGGGCCGTTGTCTTCTATGGTCAGCGTCAGCCACCGGGTGGTCCCAGGTTTGGTTGGGCTCTCGCGGAGGCTTACGCGGACTGATCCGCCTCCGGTCATCGCCTCCGCGGCGTTCTTGACCAGGTTGACCAGAATGCGGGTCAGGTCCTCGCCCGTCATCCTTACTGGCAACGCGCCACCGGCGGTTTCAAGGCTCAGCTTGATCGCAGGCCCGGCCAGCGCCGCCAGCAGATTTTCGCTGGCAACCAGCTCCGCGGCCAGATTTTCGATCGGCGCGGTCTGCATCTGCTCCCACCGCCGGGTGGCCGGTTCACGCCGGTGAGCCGCATCGACCCAGGCCCGGTCATCCACAGCGGCTGCGGCATCCGGCTGAGCGGCTCCGCGACTGTCCATCGTCACCAGCTTCTGCACCAGCTTCCGGCTGGCAGATGCCACCAGCCTCAACTCGATTCCATAGTGACGATATGGAGCTGTCAGCACTCCCGGCTCCTCCAGCAAGTCGCAATAAAGCCCCAGCGCCGCCACCATGTTCCGTGCATCGTGGACCACCTCTGCGCGACTTTCTCCGCGCTCGCTCAGGTTGGCCAGAGTCTGCACCACCGATTCCAGGCGCCTCCGGTCTGCCGCGTTCTGCTCCCCCGTCTGTTCAAACTGCTGCATTCCAGTCCCTTTCATTTCTGATTTTTGAAGCCCGTGGGCATCCCGTCACTGCATCCGCGCCTGGGATTTGTCCTCTTCTAATACACGCAGCGTGCCAAACTCGGACAATAGCATCAGGTGATTGAAAGAAAGAGGTTTAACGCCACCTCACCGGGATTTGCGCAGGGCGAAACAAACGTGCTGCGTCTCAAAATGGGAATGGGCGGTTGGCAGTTTGGCAGCAGCATTATGATTTTGAACGGGTTAGGGATCGATTCCTTTTGCGGGTCTCTGGAACCGCTATTTCCCGTTCTGACACTGGCCAGTGTCCGCATCGGGAGACAGGCCAGCACGCGCTTCCCGTACAATCCCCCTATGAACGCTCAAGGCTCGAGGCCTTTCTTTCGTCCAGGCGGGCGGATGCCCGCGCAGTTGCGTCCTCTTTCTTTCTCGCCCGGCTTTGTGCAGACGGCTGAAGGCTCGGTGCTGGTTTCGCTTGGCAATACCCGCGTGCTGGCCAACGCCACCGTTGAGCAGGGCGTTCCGGGCTGGCTGCGCCACTCCGGGCGCGGCTGGGTGACGGCCGAGTACGCCATGCTGCCGCGCTCCACGGTGACCCGCACCCCGCGTGAGAGCGAGCGAGGCAAGATTGGCGGCCGCACGCACGAGATTCAGCGGCTGATTGGGCGCAGCCTGCGCTCGGTGGTAGACATGCAGGCCCTGGGCGAGCGGACGGTGATTCTGGACTGCGACGTGATTCAGGCCGACGGCGGCACGCGCACGGCGGCGATTACCGGCGCGGCGGTGGCGCTGTCGCTGGCGATGAACGCGCTGGTGGCTGCGGGCACGCTGAAGGAGTCGCCCATGAAGCAACTTGTTGCCGCGACGTCGGTGGGAATCCTGGGCGGCGCGGCTCTGCTTGACCTTTGCTATGAAGAGGACTCGCAGGCCGAGGTGGACATGAACGTGGTGATGACCGCCGATGGCGGACTGGTGGAGACACAGGCGACGGCGGAGAAAGGAAGCTTTTCCCGCGCGCAGCTCAATGGGCTTATCGACCTGGCCGAGGCGGGTCTGCGCGAAATCTTCGCCGCGCAGCGGGCGGTTCTGGGGCAATAGGGAATCGCAGGCCACCGGAACCGGATTGCGCGGAGCGCCAGTGATTCGAGGTCAGCGGTGCGCATACTTGTGAACGAGTTTTGCGGGCATCCTTTCGGCCTGGACTTGAGCCGGGAGCTGGCGCGGCGCGGCCATGCGGTTCTACACACCTATTTTGCCGATAACACGAGCACGCCCAAGGGATCTGATTCGGCTGCGGAGAATCCGCCCGCTCTGACGATCAAAGGGCTTCACATTCAGCGCGCGTTTGTGAAGCACGGGCTGCTGAGCCGGCGGGCAGCCGACGTCGAATATGGGCAGGCGGTGGCGGCTGAGGTCAGGCGCTTTGTGCCGGATGTGGTGCTTTCAGGCGACATGCCGCTGGATGGGCAGCACATTCTGCAGGAGGCCGCGCGCGAGGCCGATGCGCGATTCGTGTTCTGGCTGCAGGATGTGTACAGCGCGGCGGTGCGGTTTGTGCTGGGCAGGAAGGCTCCGCTGCTTGCGGGACTTGCGGGCTGGTATTACGAGAGGGTCGAGAAGGATCTGCTCAGGAAGTCCGATGCGGTTGTGTGTATCGCGCCCGCGTTTGCTGAACAACTGGCGCGATGGAAAATCAGCGGTCCGCGTGTATCGGTGATTTCCAACTGGGCTCCGGTGCATGAGATTGTGCCGACGCCGAAGGACAACGCCTGGGCGCGGGAGATGGGCGTTGCGGACAGGTTCTGCTTTCTTTATTCGGGCACGCTGGGCATGAAGCACCGTCCTGAACTGCTGCTGGCGCTTGCGAAGAAGCTGGAGGCGAGGGGCGATGCGCGGCTGGTGGTGGTGGCCGGAGGCGCAGGCGCGGACTGGCTGGCGGCGCGGGCGCATGAAGTGAGCGCAGATGTGATGAAGCTGCTTCCTTTCCAGCCCTATGAGCGCGTGGCGGAGGTGCTGGGCGCTGCGGATGTGCTGATTGCCCTGCTGGACGCTGAGGCGGGTAACTTCGCTGTGCCTTCGAAGACGCTTGCCTATCTGTGCGCAGGGCGTGCGGTGATGATTGCCGCTCCGGAAGGCAACGAGGCGGCGCGGGTGGTGAAACGCGCGAAGGCCGGCATCGTCGTTTCGCCGGATGGCGAGGAACACACGATTGAAGCCGCGATGAGGCTCATGGCGAATCCTGCTCTGTGCGCGGAATTGGGAAAGAATGCGCGCAGATATGCCGAGGAGACGTTCGCCATCGGCGCTATTGCAGAGAGATTCCTGCGTGTTTTTGGAGTAGGCGCGGAGTCAGACGCCGGAGCGAAGGAGCCGGTCCATGCGGCTTCGCCGTCCGCCACGCGGACGACTCTGGATGCGTGAAGCACGTGAACTGATTGCCCTGGGAACGATGAAGACAGCTGAGACGGTTGTTCTATTTGGCGGGACAGGCTTTATCGGGACGCATCTGGCGCAGTATCTGCTGGAGCAGCGCGCGGCGCGGAAGATTGTTCTGGCGGATCTGGCTCCGCCGCGGAATGAACCGTGGACGGCGCTGCTGCAGGAGGGTCTGCGGACGGGCGCGGTGGAGTTCATTGCGTCGGATGTGCGGCAGCCGATTCGCGACGCACGGTTGCCTGCGAGCGCGGACCTGGTTGTGAATCTGGCGGCCATCCACCGGGAACCGGGACACGAGGCCGCGGAGTATTTTGAAACCAATCTGCGCGGCGCGGAGAATGTGTGCGCGTATGCGTCGGCTGCGCGGTGCCGGCGGATGGTGTTTGTCAGCAGCATTGCGCCGTATGGGCCGTCGGAAGAGCGGAAGGACGAGCGCTCGACGCCTGCGCCGGAGACGCCCTATGGCATTTCAAAGCTGGAAGCGGAGGAGATTCACAGGGCGTGGCAGGCGGCGGATGCTGGGCGCAGGCTTGTGATTTTGCGGCCGGGCGTGGTGTTTGGCGCGGGCGAGGGCGGCAACGTGACGCGGCTGGTGCGCAGCCTGGTGAAGGGTTACTTCGCCTATATGGGCAACCGGCAGACGCGCAAGGCGGGCGGGTATGTGAAGGAGTTGTGCCGCGTGGTGGACTTTGCGCTGGAGCAACAGGAGCGCACGGGCGAGGCGGTGACGCTGCTGAATGTGGGGATGAGCCCGCCGCCGACGGTGGAGGAGTATGTGGATTCGATCCGGCGGGTTGCTGGAATCCGGCGCGCGCCGGCGGCGGTTCCGCGCTGGTTGCTGCTGGGCGTCTCGTATCCGGTGGACGCGGTGGCGCGCGCTTTTGGCGTGCGGCAGGCGGTGAGCCCAGTGCGGGTGCGCAAGCTGTTCCGGTCAACGGACATTGACCCGCGCGGGCTGCGCGAGCTGGGCTACACGTGGCAGTACAGCCTGGACGAAGCGCTTCGCGATTGGAAGAAGGACAAGCCGGAGGACTTTGCGCGATAGGTTTGCGCGGCGGTCGGGTTCGTCTGTCTAGTGCAACACGGCGGAGAGCAGCAGGGTGGCGCAGAGGCCGGTGACGGAGAGCACGGTTTCGAGCACGGTCCAGGTGGCGAAGGTCTCCTTCATTTCCAGGTTGAAGAAGGACTGGATCATCCAGAAGCCGGGGTCGTTGACCTGCGAGAAGATGAGCGAGCCGGTGCCTGTGGCGAGGACGAGCAATTCGGGCCGCACGCCGATGTGAGCGGCCATGGGCGCGAGCACGCCGGAAGCCACGGCCATGGCGACGGTGGCTGAGCCCATGGAGATGCGCACGACTGCGGCCAGGAGCCACGCGAGGACGAGCGGCGGCATGTGCGCGCCGAGCGCGAGCGCGATCGTGGCCTCGGCGGCGCCTGAGTCGTGGAGGATGCCGCTGAGGCCGCCGGCCGCGGCGAGGATGATGAGGACATTGGCGATGGGCTCAAAGGACTCCGCGGTGAGGCGGCGAAGCAGTTCGCGGCCATGATGGCGGCCTGTCTGGATGCGTCCGCCGAGCGTGAGCAGGGCGGCAAGAACGGCGAGAAGCAGGGCGACATCGGGGCTGCCGATGAAGCGGAGCAGCCGGTTGGCGGCGCTGCCGGGAGCTGCCAGAGCGTCGGCCCAGCTGCCCAGGAAGATGAGCGCCACGGGCAGCAGGACGGCGGCTGCGGCGCGCAGCGGGCCGGCTGGCGCAGGGACCGGTTCGGCTTGCGACGGCGCGGCGGCGTTGGATTCGGCGAGGGCTTCGGCGTCTTCAAAGAGCGCGGGGCCTTCTTCGAAAGCGTGGGCGCGGGCGGCTTTTCTGTTCCAGATGCGCGTGAGGAGCCAGCCGAGCACGGGCCCGGCGAGCACTCCGGCGGGCAGGGCGACCATGAGTCCCCAGAGGATGGTGCGGCCGAGGTCGGCGTGATACTCGGTGGCCGCGAGCATGGCGGCGGGATGCGGCGGGAGCGTGCCGTGGACGATGGAAAGGCCGGCGAGCAGGGGAATGGCGACGAGGATGGGTGGGCGTCCGCTGCGACGTGCTGCTGCGGCCACGATGGGCATGAGGAGGACGAGGCCGACTTCAAAGAAGACCGGCAGGCCGACGAGAATTCCGAGCGCCAGCAGCGCCCAGGGCAGACCGCGCGGGCCGCAGCTCTCGACCAGCGCGCGGCCCAGAGCCGCTGCGCCGCCGGAACTGGCGAGCAGGCGGCCGAGAATTGCTCCGAGGCCGAGCACAATGGCGATGTGGCCCATGAGGTTACCGACGCCGGCTGAGAACGAGAGCGGCACCTGGTGCAGCGGCATGCCTGCGGCGGCCCCGAGCGCCATGGCGGAGACGGCCAGCGCGAGCGCCGGATGCAGGCGCACCCGCGCAATGAGAACGAGAAGAAGCAGGACCGTTCCAGCGGCGCAGGCGAGCAGAAACAGGCTGGAATGAGCAGTTACGGCGGCGACGGGCACGGAGGGATTATTCCACATGAAAGGTGTTGTTCGCCTGCTGCAAAGCCATCTTTGTGGCGGTTGGCACATTTTGGTCTTGCGCGCGTCTGCTACCATAAGGACGATTGCAGTTCCTGCCGCCAGACAGGCTGATTTGCCGCTCTCCAGGGAGAGCGCGACACAGGCGGCCGGACCCAACCTTAGAAGGAGAATTCCTATGCCTCTAGTCTCCATGCGGCAGCTTCTCGACGAGGCCGCCAAGGGCGGATACGGCGTCGGCGCATTCAACGTCAATGACATGGAACAGATTCAGGCCATCATGGAGGCCGCGAAGGAGACCAATTCGCCGGTCATCATCCAGGCCAGCCGCGGCGCGCGCCAGTTTGCGCAGGACCGCTATCTCTATCACCTGATTCTGGCGGCGAGCGAGCTTTACCCTGAGATTCCGATTGCGATGCACCAGGACCACGGGAACAGCTTTGAGACCTGCAAGAGCGCCATTGAGCTTGGCTTTACCTCTGTGATGATGGACGGCTCGCTGAAGGAAGACGGCAAGACGCCCACGACTTTTGAAGAGAACGTGGAAGTGACCCGCAAGGTGGTGGATTTTGCGCATGAGCGCGGCATCACCGTTGAGGGCGAGATTGGCGTGCTGGGCGGCGTGGAAGACGGTCACGGCGCGGGCGGCACGGGTCTGGAGCACATCACCGATCCCGACCAGGCGGTGGAGTTTGCCGAGCGCACAGGCGTGGACGCGCTGGCGATTGCGATTGGCACCAGCCACGGCGCATACAAGTTCACGAAGAAGCCGGATGGCTCCGTGCTGAAGATGGATGTGCTGATTGCGATTCACAAGCGGCTGCCGAACACGCACCTGGTGATGCACGGCAGCTCGTCGGTGCCCAAGGATCTGCAGGACGTTGTGAACCAGTACGGCGGCAAGCTGAAGGAGACGTGGGGCGTGCCGGTCGAGGAGATTCAACTGGGCATTCGCAACGGCGTGCGCAAGGTCAATGTGGACACGGACAACCGTCTGGCGATCACGGGCGCCATCCGCAAGGTTCTGTGGGAGAGCCCGGAGAAGTTCGATCCACGCGACTACATGAAGCCGGCGCGCGATGCGATGAAGAAGGTTGTGGCGACGCGCATGACGCAGTTCGGCCAGGCCGGACACGCGGGCGACTACAAGCCGGTTTCCATTGCCGATATCGCCAAGGGCTACAAGGACGGCTCGCTGAGCACGCGCCCGCTGGTGGCGAAGTAAAGCAAGACAAGTTGTAAAGCATAGAGGCCACTCCACTTGCGTGGGGTGGCCTTTTTATTTTGCCGGTCTGCTTCACAGCGCGCCGAAATCATCTGACTCTAGCCTCCAGGCCTCTCTAGCCTCTAGCTTCCAGCCGGGGGGGGAGGGGGGGGTACCTTGGTGCGGACCGGGGGGATGTCCGACAGATTTCTACTGACCCAATTCCATTGTGCCGGATTGCGGGGAAATTATCTGCAAAATCGGCGGAGGGAATTTGGGGTGGGCGGAGTGAGGTGTGCCCATCCTTCTGCCTGCATCCGCAGAAGGATGGGCACTTATCGTTTGAACGCTTCAGGAGAGCGGGGGACCGAGGAGCTCCATTCCGTAGCTCTGCATCAACTGCTCCACGCGCGCGTAATCGGGCTGGCTCAGGCCTTTGTTGAGTTCGGTGACGTCGTCGAAGAAGCGATCGAGGCCGGCGGGCGTGACCATGACGAGAATGTGGGCGGCCTGGTCGTGGAAATTCTGGAAGGCGTGCACGGTGCCGTGCGGAGCGAAAGCGGAAACGCCCGCTGCGCCGGTGAAGCGCTGCCCGTCGACCTCCCATGTGAGCTCGCCGTCGAGGATGTAGAACCACTCGTCTTCGCGGGAGTGGCGATGGAGCGGAGGGCCGGAGAGTTTTGGCACCGTCAGGTGCATCACGGCTACGGCGTCTGCGGTGTCTGCCCCGGAGAGTTTGATGAGGCCCGGCTCGCCCAGAACATCGATGGGTGCGTGCGAGCGGTATTCCTGCGGACCCAGCACGAGCGTTTTGAGTCTTTCTTCTGTCTTCGTCATTTGGTTCGATCTCCTCTTGCTTTTGATCGTTGGTGGGGAACGCGAACATTCCGTTGTTCGCGGCGGAGTGTTGTGAGCAGCGACTGAGCGGCCCAACTGGCCGCGGAGATTGCTTCTGGACCCGACAGTCCACCGCGATCGTGGAGCATTTGCCAGAACGGGGCGGAATGGATGCTCTGAAAGACTGCTCGCACTTGCCGTCGGTAAGCAGGGCTCAAGCCCTGCGTCAGTCTTTTCAGGCTCTGGTCGAAACTCCTGCGGCCTTCGTCGGCTCCGCGGGCGCGGACGCGTGCGCCGGCGGGTGACTCCATCACCGCGCGAATCAGTTTCTCGTTCTCATCAAAGGCGCGGAACATCACGCCGATGCTGGGAACGATCCCGGCCTCTTCGGTGGGAAACACGGTTCCGGAGCGCTTGCGGACCTGCAACCAAAGGGCTTCATACAGGTCACCCTGCGCGGGGAAATAGCGGTAGACGGTGCGCGCTCCGATGCCCGCGGCTTTTGCGACGGCTTCATGGGAGAAGGGCTGGCCGGGATGCTCCACGAGCAGCGCGAGGGCCGCGGCGAGGATGTGGTCGCGTGTGGCGATGGCCTGTTTTTCGCGCAGCGTTGTTTTGCCTGTCTTCATGACAGTACACTGCCATATATGACAGTGTACTGTCGATAAGAAAAATACGATACCGTTCGAGGTCTGGAAGGTGAGGTCTGGGTCCGGCGTGTTGGTTCGTGCTCCCACCCTGTTGTTCGCTGGCGCGAACGACAAGGGTGGGGCAACCTGGGGTAGTGAAGGTTCGTGACTCAGGGCAGGCTAGGGGCACACGCGCTCTTCTCGCGGCCGGCTCCGGCCTTATTGCTTCAAGCGAACAGAATGCACATGGGCGTTGCCGCGGCGTAGCTCTTTCCCTCATCGGCCAGCTCGCCGGTTTCGGGATTGCGCGCAAAGACGCTCAGCAGATTCGAGTCCTGGTTGGCTACCAGCATCCAGCGCTCGGTCGGGTCCAGCGTGAAATTGCGCGGAATCTTGCCGCCGCAGTTGGAGCGCTTCATTGGCGTCAGCGCGCCGGATTTCGGGTCCGCCTTGAAGCTGTAGAGGAAATCGTTGTCGCGATTGGCGAAGTAGACGAACCGCCCATCGCGCGTAATCACCGTGTCGCAGCCGCGGTGGGGACCGTGATACCCATCAGGCAGCAGGTCGAAGCGCGCCTCAAGGGAAAAGTTTCCGTTGGCCTTGTTCCATTCCAGCACCTCAACCGCCGAGGCCAGCTCATACATGCAGTAGGCGGTGTGGCCGTTGGGGTGAAAGTGCAGCGTGCGCGGGCCGGAGCCGGGCTTGCCGTGATACGCGCCCGCAGGCGTAAGGCGGGCGGTTGCCGCGTCGAGGCCGTAGATGTGGATCATGTCGCCGCCGAGGTCGTTGACGTAGGCGAATCGGTTGTCGGGCGAGAAGGAGCAGAAGTGGGCGTGCGCGCTCTCCTGACGGTCCTTGTTGGGGCCATGCACGGTGTAGTGCTCGGTCCACGCGGCGGGGCTGAGCTTGCCATCGGTGACAAGAAAACTGGCAGCGCTGCCGCCGCCGTAGTCGGCTGAGAGCAGCACGCGGCCGGTGTGGTCGAGCGCCACGTGGCAGGTTCCCTTGCTGGCCGAGTTCTGCGCGGAGAGCGGGTGCAGCGCGCCGCCTTGTGCGCTGAAGCTTGCCACCTCGCCTGTGGGCTTGCCGTTGAAGCTGTCCAGCTCGCAGGCGGCGTAAAGATATTCGTGGCCGGGCGAGAAGGTGATCCAGTCGACGGTGCTGACGTGGGCGGCGACGCCGGCGGGCGTGAGTTCGCCTTTCGCGGAGTCCCAGTCATAGGCAAGAATTCCCGTGGGCGTGCCAGAGGCGACAAAGACGCGCTGGCGGCCCGGCGCTGCAAAGCTGGGCGAAGCGGCGGCGGCGAGAGCGGCGGCGGAGGCTGTCATAAGAAAGTCGCGGCGAGAGAGTTTATCCATGGCATCAGCGATTGTCGCCGATGGAGCCGGGCATGCGCCAGCCGTGCAGCGGCGGACTGCTTCATGCTTCAATTTCCCGCACTTCCAGCCGCTCTTCCGGCTTCAGGTAGCCTTTGCGGCGAAACCAGTCTTCCATCGCCGGCTGAAGGCGCGCGAGCGGCACGCGCAGCCCGGCTTCCATCAGACCGTCAGCCGCGGGCAGCGTGTCGTCAAAGATGGGCTCGTTGGTGAAGTTGCGCATGGCGAAGTTGTCAATCCAATGCAGGGGGCAAGCATGGCGGACACTGGCCGAATCGATGCGCTCGATGGAGAGTCTGCGTGCGAACATGCATTCACTTTACCGCGGCGTTGCCGGACTCCTGCGTCTCCACCGTAAAGCGCTTGTAGTCGTAATCGCGCTCGGTAAAGTGCTGGCGCACGTTCTTGAGCAGCAGAAAGCGGGCCTGCACTGTGCCTTCGCCGCCGGTGGGAAGCCAAAGGCCGTCCTTTACCGGCGCCTGGTCGAAGTGGAAGCTGGAACCCTTGTCGATTTTGGCGAACAGGCCGCCGGCAATGCGAAAGTCGTCGATGAAGCTGACCTCAAGGTGCGCCACCTGGCGGTCAGCCTCGTCGATCCAGACCACGCCCTCCAGCTTCTTTGAGGCATCTTCGGCCAGCCCGTGGGTCCTGGCGTCTTTGCGGCCCGCAAAATCAAAGACGATGGCCGGCCGTCCCCGGAACGTCTCGCGGCGCGGGTTGCGCACGTCCATGATTTCCAGCAAACGGCTGACGCCTACTCCGGAGTTCTCAAGGGGCTGGCCGGGGGGAGTCTTCTCCGCTTTCTCCACCAACTTTGTCACGCGCCCGGCCTCCTTTTGCTGGGCCCCGGCGTCCAGGGGCTGGCCATTCTTCTTCACGGTGCGCTGGATGAAATGGCCGTTCACGAAGAAGTCCTCGTACTCCGTGGTCTCGGTCTTCTTCACCTGTCCGCCGGCGTCGATGTCCTGGGTGGTTTCAAGGGAGCTGAAAGTGTAGGATTCGCGTACCTTGTCGAGCTGGCGCTGGTGCTGCTGCACCTCGCGCATCAGCTGGCGAATGTCGAGCGGTGGTGCGGCGGCGGGCGGTTGAGCCGGCAGCACGGGCGCAATGAAGGCAAGGAGCCAGACGGCGCTGCGAATCTGCATGAATGCATTCCCCTATCGACGACTCCGCAGCCGGCGGCGAACCTGCCTGTTGGACCCGGTGCATTCCTAAAAGTCATGGGCTGATCGGAAATAGTAACTTCGGTCCCCCGGACGAGTCATGCTATACACAGGACTTTATGGCATGATGCATATACCCGGCACTACCGCTCAGGACCTGTGACAGGAGACTCGCTGCATGTTTCGAATGGTGATTCACTGGCTGCTCAGCGCGATTGCGCTCATGCTTGTGTCCAAGCTTGTCCAGGGATTCTATGTGGAGGGCCTTCTGGCGGCGTTGATTGCAGCCGTGGTGATTGGCTTTTTGAACGCGACGCTCGGATTTCTGCTCAAGCTGATTACCTTCCCGCTCGCCATCCTCACGTTTGGCTTGTTTCTGCTGGTGATCAACGCTGGGATGATTCTGCTGGCGTCGCGATTTGTGGACGGTTTCTACGTGTCCGGATGGGAGCCCGCGCTCTGGGGGGCAGCAGTGCTTTCAGCGATTGGCCTGCTCATCCGCTTCTTCATGAAGGATGAGTAAGCCGCCAGACGCCTGCTACCGCGAGGATTCCTTCGCCGTCTTCTTTGCACTCCCAACCTTGCCGGCATCCGCGGGCTTCTTTCTGGCCTGCACGGCAGCTTTCGCAGCGCCCTGCGTTGCTGGCGCGGCGGATGGCGGATGCATCAGCGCGGGATGTTTGAGCACGGGGCCATTCAGCGTCTGCGGTGTGCGTATGGCCTCTGCGCTTGAAAATCCGCCAGGCGCGGTTATGTGCGGCACGGTGACCGCCTGGGGTGTCTGCGCCGGTTGAACATGCGAGTACACGCTCCATCCGCCGCCCGCCACCGCAATCACAATTGCGGCCGCGGCGGCTCCCCTTGCCAGCGAGGTGTGCAGCCATCCCCGGCTCTGCGCGGGCGCGCCCGGCCAATGCAGCACACGGCCCGCACGGGGAGCTGCGCGAAGCGCCGCCTTCACGCGGTCGTTGACACGGACTTCGAGACCTTCGGGGGCTGGTAGTCCGGCGAGCAGGCGCAGGGTCGCTTCGGCCTCTTCCGCGCCGCCG
>JAJXXG010000740.1 GCA_021781255.1 Acidobacteriota bacterium | reverse complement strand
CGTCCGGCGATGCCCGCGAATCTCCGCCTCGTCGTGCATGCCGCCCAGCGAAATTCGCTGGAACTTACGATCCAGCGCGCGCGCAATGCTCCGCCCCAGCGAAGTCTTGCCTACGCCCGGAGGCCCGACGAAGCAAAGGATCGGCCCCTTCATGGTCGGCTTCAGCCGCCGCACCGAAAGGTAGTCAAGAATTCTGTCCTTCACCTTCTTAAGGTCATAGTGGTCCTCGTCCAGAATCTGCTTGGCCTTGGCAATATCAACCTCTGCGCCCGACGACTTCGACCACGGCAGCACCGCAAGCCACTCGATATAGTTCCGCGTCAGCGAATAATCCGCCGCCATGGGAGACATGCGCGACAGCCGGGTCAGCTCCTTCAACGCCTCTTTCTCGGTCTCCTCCGGCATCCCCGCCGCTTCAATCTTCTTGCGCAGCTCTTCAATGTCCTTCTGGTTCTCGTCGATGTCGCCGAGCTCCTTCTGGATCGCCTTCATCTGCTCGCGCAGATAGTAGTCCCTCTGCGACTGCTGCACCTGGTCCTGGACTTCCGACTGGATCTTATTTCTCAGTTGCTGGACCTCCAGCTCTTTAGCCAGATGCTTGTTTACCCGCTCCAGACGTGCCATTACATCCGGCGTCTCCAGCAGCTCCTGTTTGTCCGGCGTCGCTAGAAACGGCAGCGACGACGCAATGAAGTCCACCAGCCGCCCTGGCTCCTCTATGTTCATCGCAATGGTCTGCAACTCGTCCGACAATGTCGGCGACGCAGCCACAATCTGCTGGAATGCCGAAAGCACGTTCCGCTGGATCGCCTCAAGCTCAGGCCCCTTCGCCGGCGCTACCTCGGCCACCGTCTCGACTGCCGCCGTCATGAATGGTTCAATCTGGGAAAAAGCTCCCAGCTTCACCCGCTCCGTGCCCTCGGTAAACACAAACAGGCTCTGGTTCGGCATCTTCACCACTTTGTGGATCGTTGCCAGGGTCCCAAATTCAAACAAGTCAGATGGCTGAGGCGCATCCATCCTCGCGTCCCGCTGCGCCACCACCACAATCCTCTTTTCCTCACCCAGCGATTGAATCAGCTGAATAGAGCTTTCCCTACCCACCGTCAGCGGCAGCACTGCGTGCGGGAACAAAACCGTATCGCGCACGGGAAGAATCGGCAATGCCCGGCCCTCTGAGTTAGCCTCGCGCTGGTTGGGATCGCTGGGCTGGATCACACTTAAAAAGTCGCTCACCATTGAGTCCCCTTCTATCAGATAATTAGCTATTAGACTCTGCAAATTGAATTCGGTCGCAAGGTCCCCGAGCCAAACCGAACCGCCATTTAGAATCAATCGCTTAAGAAATAAACTTGGGCGGTATCCTCAGAATGCCTTCCCTCCGCTCGAGTTCACGCGCCACAGACTACGCACATTCACATTCCTTTAGGATGCAGCTACGTGGAGGAAACGATTCCGGTTCCAACCGAACTTCATCAACAACCGGCCTGGAAAGTTAAAGAAGCGTGATCGCTCTCACACCGTCCCCTTCGCAGCCCGGTACCGCCCCAGCTCTTTCACCATGGAGCAGTATTGCGCAAGAAGCTCAAGTGCCAGATCCGCCGTCTCAGGATTCGAAAGCTGGTAGTCCGCATAGAATACGTATTCCCACGGCCGTCCCGGCACCGGACGCGACTCAATCCTCGTCAGGTTCGTCTTCTGCTTAGCAAAAACCTCCAGCGCCGCCACCAGAGTGCCTGGCCGGTTCTCAACCGTGAAGGCCACGCTCACCTTGTCCGGACGCAAATCCGCCTTAACCTCAGCGCGCGGACGAATCAGAAAGAACCGCGTGAAGTTCTCCGCGTTGTCTTCGATCCCAGCCGCCAGAATCTCTCCTCCATAATGCGCGGCTGCCTGAGCGCTCGCGATTCCCGCCGTCGTCTCCTCGCGCTCGGCCATCAAATGCTTCACACTGCCTGCCGTATCGTAGAAGGGCGTCGCCGCCATCCCCGGATGCTCGGCTAGAAAATTCCGGCACTGCGCCAACGCGACCGGATGCGAATAGACCCGCGTGATGTTCTCCAACCGTGCGCCCGGAACGCCGATCAGGTTGTGGCGTATCCGCAAAAGTGCCTCCGTCTCGATCGCCACGTCATGCTGCAGCAGCAGGTCGTAGTGCTCTACGACTGACCCTGCCAGCGAGTTCTCAATCGGAATCACCGCTGCATCAGCGCCAGCCTCCGTCACTGCGGCAAAAACATCCCGCGACACCGCACACGGAACAATTGTCGCTCCCGGCGCAATCCGCAGCGCCGCCTCATGGCTGAAAGACCCAGGTTCTCCTTGAATCGCAATTCGCATCGTTTCTTTCGCTTCCCTATGGAACTCAAATTGTACGGCAACCCTGACCCGATAAAACGCACCTTACCAATATGTCGCGATAACTACGACCAGAAAGGCTCTCCCCCAATGCTGTGGACTATTTTCGTCATCCTGCTTGTACTCTGGCTGGTCGGCTTCATCGGTTTTCACGTCCTTGGGGCCTACATCCACATCCTGTTACTCATTGCGCTCGTCGTCCTTATCCTGCAGCTGATCAATGGCAGACGGACGATCTAGCACGCAATAACAATCCATCCCAGGAGTTAACCCGTGAATAAAACCCAGTTAACCGGAAAGGCTGATCAGCTTGCAGGATCAGTCAAGCAGACCATCGGCGAATCCATCGGCAATGATCGCTTGGCGAACGAAGGAGCCGGGCAACAAATCAAGGGCGCCGTCAAGGATATTGTCGGAAATGCACAAGCGGCAATCAGAGATTCTGCATCACAGAATAAGAGTGAAGGTGAAAAACAGGCTAACGAGCTTCGGCACGGCATCACCGACACAACCCAGTCAGTAAAGAAACACATCAACCAAAAAATAGATGAGCTGCGCGATCACAACACCGAGCGGCGATCTGCTTAGTCCCCTACCCCCGGACTGCTGAAAGACCCGCGATTCAATCGCGGGTCTTTCTTTGTCTACCTTCCGAAGACGATCCCGTGCCTCAGTAGCAAGTCCGCAGCTACAAAACAGAAAAACACCATGGAAATCACGCCATTCATGGTGAAAAATGCCGCATTCAGTCGCCGAAGGTCTCCCGGAGAAACGATCAAGTGCTCATACAGCAACAGCGCCGCCACTGCCACCACGCCGAACCAGGCAAAATGCCCCAGCGAGAACGCCCGCACCAGCCACACCAGAAGCCCCAGCATCAGAACGTGCAGCAGACGTGCCATCCAGAAAGCCGCCTCAATCCCCCAAGTCGCTGGCACGCTGAATAGTCCATGCGTGCGGTCATGCGCCGCCTCC
>JAJXXG010001037.1 GCA_021781255.1 Acidobacteriota bacterium | reverse complement strand
TCTTGCTGCTGCCCTTCCGCTTTCTTCAGCATGTCTACAAAATAAATAAGGCCCCCCTGGAAAACGAGAGCCTATCTTGATACTTTGTCAGCAGTCTGAGGCCCACGGTTAACCGTGGGCCTCTTTGCAGCGGGCCGTGGAGAGTCGACAGTAAAGAATGAAGTGCGAGGCGGCCGCCGTCATCAACCGATGCCAAACGGCCATTGGCCAGGGGACCGATTACTGGGACCCGACATCTGTGGATTGGACGTCGAGCACGCCGCCTCCGGTCCGTGCATACACTTTCCAGTGGCCCGGCAGTTCCGCAAATGGAATTCTGTGGTAATCGTCCAAAGAGATCTCCAGAAAAGGACAATCTGCTGCGCAGGCGATAAGCCTGCCGCCGTTCGGTATGTACTCGAGAAGATGCGATTGCGAAATGGCAGTGGCGACGGGCTTCCCGGCAACTGATCAGCGTCAGCTCAAACAGTCCTCACTTGTCTGTCGTGGCGGCGTAGTAGCCTTCGCGCGTGATCACGGTCAGGTCGCTCTTGGCGGTCTTCAGCGCGATCTTGTGGAACTCGCGATCGGTTTCGACTTTGTCGGGCGTGTAGGTCAGCAGATACTGCTGGTGGAGCGCCCCGGCGATCAGGCCGTAGATGTATTCCAGATTGTCTTTTTTCTTCGCTTCAAAGTACTGACCGCCAGTGCGCGAAGCAATCTGCTGCAGGATCTTCCTGCCATCGACTCCCGACGCGCTGGAAGGGCCGCGGCGTCCACTGTCGCCGCCGGGATAACCCCCGCCCCCCATGCCGGGATAGCCACCGCCTATGCCCCCACGGTGTCCCCCGCCGGGATAGCCGCTCATTAGTCGTTCTTCTTCGCCCTTGAAGTAAATGGTAAAAATCTGCACATTGGCGTGGTCGGCCGCATCCACTGCGTCGTTCAGTGTCTCCTTGCTGCCGTGGTCGGCGCCATCAGAGAAGACTACCAGGACTTTCCGGCCCGACGCGGGTTTCATCAGCTCGCTTGAAGCCAGATAAATGGCGTCGTAAAGCTGGGGTTCTCCGCTGAGATTCCCTCGCTGCTGACCATATCCCCGGTTGCTGTCGCTTGTCTCAGGCCCCTGATTGTTCTGCTCCCGCGAAGTCGGCCGCATCGCATCGAGCTCGCGGTGCAGCTTGTCGCGCGAGTTGGTAAAGTCCTCCAGCAGTTCCACCTCGCGGTCAAAATGAATCAGGAAGGCCTCGTCGCCGGATACGCCTGCCTTCGGATCGGCGGGCAGCATCAAATCGACGAACTTTTCCCCGGCCTTGCGCTCGCTGTCCATCGCGGAGCTCATGTGGCGGCTTGTGTCCACAAGCAACCCCAGCCTGAAAGGCAGGTCGCTCTGGGTGGTAAGGCTCTTGATCACCTGTGGGCGGCCATCCTCGGTCAGCGTGAAATCATTGGCCGTCATGTTGGTCACCAGGGCGCCGTGCTTGTCGATCACCGTCACCGGCAGCAGGACCTCGTGCGCCGGCGCCTTAATGGTGGTGATCGGTTTATTGGTTGGCGGCTCCTGGGCCGCGCTGGAACTACAAGCGACAGTCAGGGCCAGCACCAGAGAAAGGAGGGATAAGGGAGAAAGGAATCTCATAGGGACTCTTGGAATACACACTTTCAACCACTTAGACGCGGCAGACCGCAGTCTGTTGACGTGCATTGTTCGACTATCTCAGCAGATCCTCAAGCGCTGTGCTCAGGTCGGTCTTGCCGTCGCGGTATTTCACGATTGCCGGGGCGTAAAGGCTCAGTCCCCACTCCCGCCCCTTGCCTTTGCTCACGGCGCGCGCGCCAGGCACCACCACGGTATTTTCGGGAACAATGAGAGGCCGTTCATCTGCAGCCCGCAGCACCTCGCCGTTCACCATATCGAACAACGGAGTTCCGCGCGTGAGGATGGTTCCCGCGGCCAGCACCGCGCCTTTGCGTACGATCGTGCCCTCGTAGACGCCGCAGTTGCCGCCCACCAGCACGTCGTCTTCAATCACTACCGGGCTGGCGTTCACCGGCTCGAGTACGCCGCCGATTTGCGCCGCCGCGCTGAGGTGCGCGCGCTTGCCAATCTGCGCGCAGGAGCCCACGAGAGCGTGCGAGTCAACCATCGCGCCCTCATCAACATACGCGCCCACATTAATGTACATAGGAGGCATGCAGACCACGCCCCGCGCCACATAGGCGCCGGCGCGAACCGAAGACCCGCCCGGGACCAGGCGAACACCGTTGCCGGAGCTGAAATGCCGCGCCGGGTAGGTGTGCTTGTCGACGAACGACAGATCGCCGGCTGCCATCTCTTGCATTGCGCCCAGGCGAAAGCCGAGCAGAATGCCCCGCTTGACCCACGGATTCACGCGCCATCCCGTTGGCGAGGCGGCGTCGGGTGCGGCAGCACGTATCTCGCCGTTTTCGATCGCGCTGCGCAGCGCGAGAAAAGCCGTCATGGCATCGGGGTCGCCGACGGCAGCCGGTCCAGCGGCAAAGTGCCGCTCAATCGCCTTCTCAATCTCGTTTGTGGTCATTGCAATCCGAGTGTATCAAGGAGGAGGGAATAGGGAATAGGGAGGAGGGAGCAGGCGGCGCTTTGCTGCACCGCGGGTTTTCTATTCCCTATTCCTTGTTTTTCTGCGGTTGCAGGCGGAAACAGTTTTTCCCGGAGGGAATGAGCGCGAGGGGAATGGGGCCCTCGCCCGGCAGTCCCTTAAAGTTTTTTGACTCCAGCCACGCGCACAATCTGGGATCGCGAATCTCGGTTTGGCCCTCCCAGAAAGCAGGGGTGAGACCGCACTGGATCGACAGATGGTCCAAGTGCAATTCGATGACATCAGCGCCTTTGGGGAAGTAGAGGCGGACATTTTCGGCGCCTACTTCGACGCCCGTGCACGCGCGCCCTTTGCAATGCATTTTAACCACCATATATGCTTCCTAATCAATGGCGAATGAGGGCCCGATGAGGCCAGTCTACGCAGCACGATCGCGGAGTTTATTGAGCGTTCTGTTAAAAGCGTGCGAAAGTTCCTGATTTAACAGTCAGATGCGGGATCTTCAATTTTGGAAGCCCCGGTCCTCGGTTTCGGACCGCGAAAGACTCGGGCGCCGGAGGTTTTTGGAGAGCGCCGCAGGGTCCCGCGGCGCGGAGGCGCAACCATCCGCTGGTGTGCGATACTCGAAACGGAATGTATAAGCGAATCGTACTCAAGCTTTCGGGAGAGGCGCTCGCCGGCGAGCGCGGCTTCGGTCTGGACGCCGATAAAGTGGCCGAGATTACCGTCGAACTGGCTGAGATTCATGAGTTGGGCGTCGAAATCGGCCTGGTGGTGGGTGGCGGGAATTTCTTTCGCGGCGTGGAAGAGCAGGCCAAGCAGATGGACCGGGTGAGCGGCGACAACATGGGCATGCTTTCTACGGTCATCAACGCCATCGCCCTGCAGGACGCGCTGGAGCAGCGCGGTGTGCAGTGCCGGGTGATGACCGCCGTATTCATGAACCAGATCGCTGAGCCGTATATCCGCCGCCGCGCAGTGCGGCACCTGGAAAAAGGCCGCGTGGTCATCTTTGCCGCAGGGACGGGCAATCCGTTCTTCTCCACCGATACGGCGGCCAGTCTGCGCGCCATGGAGATCAAAGCCGATGTGCTGCTAAAGGGTACCAAGGTGGAGGGGATTTACAATGCCGACCCGGTGCTCGTGAAAGACGCCGCGAAATACGACGAGATCACCTACATGCAGATCCTGCAGCAGGGATTGAAGGTGATGGACCTGACCGCTGTGAGTATGTGCAAAGACAACAACCTGCCCATGATTGTCTTCAACATGAATCGGCCGGGAAATATTCGGCGGGTGGTGCTCGGCGAGAAGGTCGGATCGCTGGTCACGGCGTAAAAGCAGGGACCAGGGACATAGGACTAGGGACTAGAAAAACCGCGGCGAAGCACAAAGACGTACTAACCGCTCCCAGATGGTGTGCTGCTCCGGGCTCCCTAATTTCAGCCCCCTATTCCGTTTTGCCTACTCCCTACTCCCTAGTCCCTACTCCCCGCCTTTTGGAGGCGTCCAACTGAAGGTGGAGACACGCAAACCGGCGCCGTTAAAAGCATTGACAGGCTTGCGCTGTTTCGCGGCCATCAACCTCGTGTTCTTCCACTTCTCGAATCCACAGTGGTTTGGGTTCCTGGCGCCGGTGGTGAACGCCGGATATATCTCGGTCAGCTATTTCATTCTTCTGTCGGGATTCGTGCTGGCCTATAACTACAGCGAGAGGGCGCGCAACGGAGAACTGGATCGCAAGCGCTTCTGGGAGGCGCGGTTTACGCGTATCTACCCCATTTATTTTCTCAGCCTGCTGCTGAGCGTGGGGCAATTGAGCCTGGAGTACCAAAGCCACACCCACGCGCTTTTCTGGACAGGCGTGGTGCTCACTCCTCTCCTGCTGCAAGGCTTTGTTCCGGCTGTCGCCACGTTTATGAATACTCCTGCGTGGACGATGTCAGCCGAGGCCTTCTACTACATGATCTTTCCCTGGCTGGCCAAGTGGAAGCGCCCGGAGCGGATTGCGCCGCACCTCAAGAAGATGGCCGGAGTGTGGGTTCTGGGCGTGGTTCCCGGTGCTCTCTACATGGCCTTCAATCCCGACGGCATCGCGCATCCCGATCGCTGGAGCTATGGGAAGTGGCTTTGGGCGCTTAAATACACGCCCTATGCGCATGTTTTCAGCTTTGTCTTCGGTGTTATGCTGGCCGATCTGGACCGGATGGTTGAGCGGAAAGGCCATTTGCGGTTTTGGCTTGGGATCGCCGGATTTGGCGGAATCTACGCGCTGCTCAGCCTGGGACCGCTGATGCCCTACGCAATCATGCACGACGGGCTGCTCATGCCGTTGTTTGCCTGCATCGTTCTTGGACTGGGGGGAAAGAATCCGCTGGCGCAAGCGCTCAGCGTGCGGCCGCTGGTATTTGTAGGCGAGGCCAGCTACTGCCTTTACCTGCTGCACTACAATCTGTGGAACCTGCTTCACGAGTCGCACGTGCTGGATGTGACGGGCCTGAGCCGGTTCGATCCGTGGTTCAGCTATATTTTTCTGATCGGGCTGGCCGTCTTTGCGCTGCATTTTATTGAGAAACCGGCGCAGCGCAAGTTGCGCAAGTGGATGCATGCGACGACGGTGATCAAGGGGCAGTGAAGCATTGCAATTGGAAGATCGGCTGTTCCTCGCGCGCGACAAAAAGCCCAGCCACTCGGCTGGGCTCAGACTGCTGACAAAGTTCAGCAGGAGTCGAAATACATCCCTCGGCGGCTAGAGCCGCGCTCATTTTGCGAGGTTTTTGGCACGAGTAAACTCGTGCCCTTTCAAAACACCGGGTCTTTCAGCGACAAAAGCCCAGCCACTCGGCTGGGCTTTCCTACGCCGGATCGATCGGCCGCAACGCTACGGGGTCACTTTCTGGATGGCATAGTTGCCGTGAGGAACGGCGGCCAGGGCGGCCGGATTTGCTCCTGTCGGGTAGGGCGTGGCCTGCGTTACCGACAGCGCGCCGGTATCAGTGTCGAGGCGGAAGCCGGAGACCGTATTGCCCAGATAATTGGCCGTATAGACAAACCGGGCGAGCGACGGATCGACGATGATCGCCACCGGATGGGTATCCGTGGTGTTGCCGGCGGTGGAAGAGGCGCCCACGACCCCTGAAGGAGTGCCGGTTGGAAGCGAGATCGTATAGCCCGAAACCGTCGAATCCAGGGAGTTGGCAAGGTAGATATAAAAGCCGCGCGGATCGACTGTAACGGCAGTGGGTTGATTGCCGGTCTTAAAGGGCCCGTTGAGCATAAAGATCAGCGAACTGCCGGCTTGCACCGTGTAGCCGATCAAATCGTTGGTGGCGAAGTCGGTGACATAGACAAAGCGGTTGGTGGGATCGGATGCGACGGCTGAGGGCTTGACGCCGGCCTGGTAGGGGCTGTTTGTAAGAGCGGTCAATGCACCGCCGGAGCCCACGGCGTAACCAAACAGCCAGCCGGGCTGCGAGTTGTTGCTGGTTGTGTTTCCGCCCGGATTGTAAGCCGATATGTCATAGGCGCACACGTAAACGGCATTGCCGTTGGCAAGCACGTTAACGCCGGTAGGCACGATCGTATCGCTGGGGTAAGACGAGAGGCTGAGGCTCTGAGTGGCCGTCGGGGAGCCGATGGCGCCGGAACTGAGAGCATATTCAGTGAGCGAGCCGTAGGGAGTCGTTCCCGAAACCACGTACAAGTACGTCCCAGTAGAGTTCACCGCCAATGACACCGGGGCCGCGGGCAAGGTGATCGAGTCTTTCTGGGTGAGAACGCCGTTGTTGGCAATGGCAAAGTGAACGACCGAGTTATTTCCCTCGTTGGCGACGTAAAGATTTGCGTAGTCAGGGGAGACGGCCATAGCCACCGGCAGAGTTCCGCCCGAGGAGACGGTTGGCGCCGCGGTGCGCAGGGCGCCAGACTGGGAGTCGACCGCGTAGGTGAATATCTGCCCGGCGCTGCCTGCCGATGTGCCCGCGGATGCGCCTACGAAAACATAATCAATGGTGACAAGCTGGCAGGCAGTCAGGAGGGAGGCCACGATAAGGCCGATGGAAGTGACCAGAAAAAGCTGGCTCAATTTACTGAACTTCATGCGCTTCCTTCGTCATGGGCCATCTATTCAAGCCCCAAGAAATCTCGTTTAAGTTTGCCCGTAGCCATTGTAAAAGCCAGCTACGAGATGCTGCCACCAGTTCCATTGCCGCAGCGGAACGATCGCAGGCGGTCACTTCTGTACGCCTGCTCCAGTGCCGTTGTGCGGGATGGCTGCTACGGCGGTCGGTTGGGCATTGGTCGCGTAGGGAGAAAACTGCGAAATCAGCAGTGTTCCGTCGGTGGTGCTCAGCTGGAAGCCGGAGACAGTATTGTCAAGGAAATTGGCGGTGTAAAGAAAATGGTTCGTCGAGGGATCGATTCCTATGGCAACCGGCTGCAGGCCGGTGGCGTAGGTGCCGATGCGCGTAAGGGCGCCGCTGCTCATCGAATAAGCCGTGACCGTGCTGTCGGCGTAGTTGGTCACATAAGCAAACGGATAGGAGGGATCGACAGCTATGGAAGTGGGCTGGTTACCGGCGGAAAACGGGCTGCCGGCCAGGGCTGTCAGACCGCCGTTTGATGCCACCGTGTATCCCATCACTTTGCTGCTGGCGAAGTCAGTCGCATAAACATAGGTGCTGGTGGGATCGCTGGCGATGGCCGACGGCTGCACGCCGACCGAAAAGGGTGAGCCAAGCGGAGTGAGCACGCCGCCTGAACCAACTGAGAAGCCGAAGATGTAACCCACGCTTGGAGTCACCGACGAGTCGTACGCGGTGACGTAGACATACGATCCGGAGTCGAGCACGTTGACGGCCGTGGGCACAATGACGTGCGAGGAATTGGCGCCAGAGAGTGTGAGCGGCCAGTACTGTCCGCCGGTAGCCGTGTTCATCGCCGCCGGTCCCAGGCAAACCGAGGCCTGACATGTGCTACTGCTGCTGCCGCCGGCTGTCAGCGGGAAAACGGCAATCGCTCCTGCGCAAGGAGCAGCGGTGGAGCAGAGCGGAAGGGGCTGGTAGGTATCCACGACAAAAACGTTGGATTTGTTTGCCGCAATGGCCAGAGGGTAGATTCCCGGTGTATTTACAGTGTTGAACGGATAGAGCTTGCCGTCGGTGCCAATGACGAACTGCACGATGGAGTTGTCGTCATGATTCACCACAAACAGGTTCTGATAGTCCGCTGAGACGGCTTCGGCTACCGGATTGCGCCCTCCCGAGGGGAACGGCGAGGTGGGAATCTGGCGCATTCGGCCTGACTCGGAGTTGATCTCGAAGACATTAATCTCGCCGTATTGGTTGGCCCCAGCGGCCCTGGCGCTGGCCACGAAGACAAAATCCACGGTAAGCGTTAAACAGGCAGTGAGAAGCGTAGCCACCAGAAGGCTGGCTGCGGCGACCAGCACAAGGGCAAAACCAGAGTGAATAAAGCCATTTTTTGCAGCCTTCAAGGTCGCCGCTCCCTGATGGTCCCACCCCAACGACAACGAACAGTCGTTGGGAACCCCGGGTTGATCGCGGCGACTCAACTCTTGTGGCTCGGCGATCATCCCACTCTGGTTTTGCGATCGCTGGCTCGATTTCGAGAACTTCATGCGCATCTTTCGTCAACGGATCCCGTACACGGGCCCGCCATCCATCCGGTTTGAGATCGAATCCAGTCGCGGCCAGAAAACGGCCGCGCCCGCATCCGGATATTTTCTTTGAGATCCCGAAGAAACCGGAATCTGACACGACAGCCCGCCCGTGGAATCCGGCGCGCGCCGCGCGTCTCTAATTCGTACGCCCGTCAACCACGCACCACGTCGGCTGACCCTCAAGTGAGTAGGTGCTGGTCACGCGCATGTTGAGAAGCTCACCCGATTCCGGCTGAAGCACCCGGCCCGTCACGGTCGAGTCGTATTGATTGGCTTCGTAGATGAACTGGTCGGAGGGGTCCTCCACGATGCACTGGGGACCAGATCCGGAGCCGAAGGGCTCGTCGGGCATGAAACTGGCCTGGAATGCAGGCGAAAAGAACAGATCGTATGCGGCGATGCCGCTTGCCGGGTTATTCCCTGTTGTGTTGTTCCCCTGATTAGCCACATAAAGATACTTTCCCTTCGACTCCACCAGAAGGTAGATGGGATTGGCGAGTGTCGGATCATCAGGGATGACGCCGCTCGTCTGTGCCTGCAACGTGCCTGCAGGGGCGGAATAAGGAATGATCTGGCTGGGATAAGTGCCGGCGGCGAATGACGAGTTGGAGGCGGCGGTGATGGTGACGGGCTCGTTGTCGAGCACATAGATGACACTATTGGCGTTGACAATGGCATTAGCCTGTTTCACCGGGCCCGCGGTCGTAAACAACTGCTGCACACCGTTTTGGCTCAGCGTCAACTGCCCACTGCTGCTGGTGTAACCGTAGGGCCAAACCTCGGTGCCGCCGGTGTAGGGATAGGAGGGGGTGGGAGACGGGGCGCCGGTGAGGGTAAGGAGGAAGGAGCCAGAGAAAACAAAGTCGACGGGGTTGGCCGGAACCGGGAAATACGTGATGGGCGAGCCGTTGGCTGCCGTCACCTGGTTATTTTCAACCAGCGACAGACGGCCAGTGGTTTGGTCGATCTTGAGGACCGTAACATCGCCGCAGGTCTGTACCGGCGATCCCCCTGCAAGCCCCAGCGTTCCCAGGGCGAGCGCGCAGTTATCCGTGCTCGTTGGGTTGAGATTATCCGGCGCGTCGTGGTCCAGGACCATAAGATAGCTTCCCGAGCTGTCGGTGATAAGGCGGAAAGGATTGAGACCCTGAGTGTAGAAGGTCTCCTGCGGCGTGAGAATGCCGTTCCCGCCCACGACGAACTGGGTGATGTTGGCGTTTTGGCAGGGGTCCGCCAGGGTGCAATTGCCTGTGCCCTGCGAGTTTACTCCGCGGTTCAGCACGTAGAGAAACCGGCTGCCCAGGGTCAGGACGGCGCGAACCGGATTGGCGCCGCCCGAAGAAACAGGCAGGCCATTGATGGGTAGCATCAGGCCTGTGTTGTGATCGATCCTGATGCCGGTGATGATGCCATTGCTGCCGGGCGAGGCGGTGACGTTTCCCGTCACATACAAGTACCCAACTGTATAACTTTGGACGCAAGACGTTATGCCAAAAACAACGCCCACCGAGAGAGCGCACATGCAAAGCGCCTTGCCGAATCTCGTAAACCTCATGCTAGTCCTTCATCCTGGTCAGGCGTGTGCCGCCAAGTTTGGTCGTTCCGCAGCAATGCTGGGTTGGGATGGAATCCCTGATGAATTGTAAAAGGCTAGGGCCAGTTGTGCCTAGTTTACATCTCGACCCGTGCAAAACCCTGCATTTTCGAGGATTGCGCAGCCGCGCCGGAGGCTCAAGCCCGGTTTTTGGCGCTTTGCCCTTCGATTTTCAGGGAACCGCCGGGAAGTGGATGACCGCCGGCGGGGGAAGTTCCACGCCACCCCATCCGGCCCGAGGGTGAATCCATGGGCACGCGCGCCTTGTCAAACCAGATCGCAGAGCGAGGCGGAGTATTTCCGGCTGCGCGTGTTCCTGGCCGGAGAGGACCCGTGGGAGCCGATCGCCGAAGGGGCGAAGGTGCAGTAAGGTGTCTTTACACTGCGCCAGCCCCCCTGCCACACTTGGAGCGTGGACACCCAGACAGTCGTCATCCTCGATTTCGGGTCGCAGTATACGCAGCTCATCGCGCGGCGCATCCGCGAACAGAATGTTTTTTCGGTAGTGCTGCCCTGCACGGCTCCTCTTGCCGACATAGAAGCCCATCATCCCATCGGGTTAATTCTCTCGGGCGGCCCGTCGTCGGTTTACGACGCCGATGCGCCCGACGCGGACCCGCGGGTGCTGGCGCTGGGCGTGCCAACGCTGGGTGTTTGCTATGGGCTCCATTTCATCGTGCACCATCTCGGCGGCAAAGTGCGCTCGGCGACGAAACGCGAATACGGCCACGCCGAAGTGACCATTGAAAACGCATCGTCGCCTCTCTTTGCGGGGCTGCCGCCGGACATTCAGGTGTGGATGAGCCACGGCGACGAGGCGCTGGAACTGCCCGCGGGCTTTCGCCGTATTGCGATGACGGAAAACGCGCTGGCCGCCATCGAAAACGCGCAACTGCGGATCTGGGCCGTGCAGTTCCACCCCGAGGTGCACCACACGCCACTGGGGCCGCAACTGATCGGGAACTTCCTCAAGATCTGCGGCGCGCGCGGCGACTGGACGCCCGCACACTTCATCGAGACCACCGTGGCTTCGATCCGCGCGAAAGTCGGCAAGGGGCACGTGATCTGCGGCCTTTCGGGCGGCGTGGATTCGTCGGTGGCAGCGGTACTGGTGCACAAGGCGATTGGCAGCCAGTTGACCTGCATCTTCGTGAACAATGGCGTTCTGCGCAAAGACGAATTCGTGAACGTGCAGGCAAACCTGCGCGGCAAGCTGGGGCTGAACATCGTGGGAGTGAACGCCAGCGCGCGCTTCCTGGAGCAGCTAGCGGGAGTCACCGATCCCGAGATCAAGCGCAAGCGCATCGGCGCGGAGTTTATTGCGGTCTTCGAGGACGAGGCCAGCCGCATTGCGCAGGAGACGGGCGGGGTGGAATGGCTGGTGCAGGGAACGCTCTATCCCGACGTGATTGAGTCAACGAGCGTGAGGGGCCCAAGCCAGACCATCAAGAGCCACCACAACGTGGGCGGATTGCCGGAGCGGATGAAGCTGAAGTTGATCGAACCGCTGCGCGACCTTTTCAAGGATGAGGTGCGCCGCATCGGGCGCGACCTTGGCATGCCGGAAGAGATCCTGAGCCGGCAGCCGTTTCCGGGGCCCGGCCTGGCGGTGCGCATTCTGGGCGAGGTGACGCCGGAGCGCGTGGCGCTGTTGCAGGAGGCCGACGAGATCGTGGTCGCGGAGATCAAGGCCGCCGGGCTCTACACAAAGATCTGGCAAAGCTTTGCCGTGCTGCTGCCGGTGATGAGCGTGGGCGTGATGGGCGACCAGAGGACCTACGCTTACACCGCAGCCATCCGCGCGGTGCACTCCGAGGACGGCATGACCGCCGACTGGACGCCGCTGCCCTACGAGTTGCTGAAGCGCATCTCCAACCGCATCGTCAACGAAGTGCGCGGCATCAACCGCGTAGTCTACGACGTGACCTCAAAGCCGCCCGGGACGATCGAGTGGGAGTGACTGGCCGCGACTGACGGGCGCGGCTTTCGGCCGCCATTCGTGCTGGAGCGGATCAATCAACCATGCGAGCTTGAACTGAAGGACTCTCCGCCGGAGCGATTGCAGGATTCGCTATTCACGTTCGGGAGCTGTTCGCACCTTATCGTGCGGTGAACAAAACGTTCGCCGAAAGGCAACCGCAGATCCTTCGACTCCGGTCGCCGCGGCAACCTCCGCTCAGGATGACAGGTCACTAGAGTTGGTTGCATAAAAGCCATCAGCTTGAGAAAACCCATCCCTCAGGGGTTAAAACCCTCGACTTTAGGCGCTTTGAATGGCACGGCTGAAGCCGTGCCCTTTCAAAGCGCTATTTATGCAACCAACTCTAACGCCCGCTCTGCACGGCCTTGGCGAAATGGAAGATGCAGTTGACCTGGTGCGTGGCTGGGTCGGGCTTCACGTCGAAGGTCGTGATGACGGTTCGCATCCATTTCGACAGGGATTTGTCTTTCTTTTGCGCGAATGCCGCGAAGCCGGAGACGTAGCTTTCGTCGAAGGCATCGCCGGGCGCCATCTTCCAGAGGCGCGTGAGCCGGGCCGCCATGGCAGCGGGGGCGCCGTCGAACTCGACTGCGGCCATGCGATAAGGCGCGCCGGGAGCGACATCGACGCTGTAATTGACGATGTGCGTGGCCTCGTTGAAGGAGGGTTGCGAGTTAACGGCGCAATCGAGATAGCCCCGGGCATGATAGGCGTCGTGGACGGCGAGGAGAAACAGGTCAAGCGGCCTTCCGGAGCCGGCCGGATATTTGGACAGGACCCGCTGAACCTCAGCGCGGGGAACGATCGCATCGGGTGGATAGTTGATCACGCCGAGCTTGTAGACTCCGCCTTCGCGGACTGCGACCTTATACGGTATATCGATGGCCTGGTCTGAAACGATGGGCGGCTCGATTTGGCTCACATCGACTTGAACGGCGGCATAACCCTGGTCCTGGTATAGATCTTCGAAGGCGTGCTGAAGGCCGATTGTGGAATTCTCCGTATCGAACGCGTTTCCGGTCTGGCCGGCGGCAAGGCCATCAACCCTGGCCTGCATGGCGGCTGAAACGCCGGAAAGCTGAATAGGGCCGATGCGTACCGGCGGCGAGGCAACCGTAAAGTTGATGGCGGTAATTTTTTGCGGGCCCAGGCCGCTGGTGAGGTCGGCTTTCACCGTTGCCTTCACACCCTGGGCGGCGAGCATTTCTTCGAATGCCTGGCAGATTCCTTCGAGCACGGAACCATTGGCGGGCAAGAGGCCGTGATAGAGCGGGAAGCGCGCGTAGAGCATCGAGTCGAGTTCTTTGCCCGGCTTCAGCGGCAGATTGTCCAGGTGCATGGGGAAGAGCTGGGTGGAGGGCTTCAACGTAAACAGCAGGCCCTTGCTGTCATTGCGTATGCTGACCTCTGCGAAGAATCCGGTATCGCTGAGCTGCCTGGCGCGAGCTTTCACCTCGCCGGCGCTCAGGCGCGTATTCGGCTTGATGCCGGCAGCTGCGAGCAGCTCCTCTTGAGTGTATTGGGGCGCGCCTTCGAAGCGGATCGAGGGCGCCTTCCCGTGCGCGGGCGGGACATTCTTTTGCGCGGGCGATTGCAGTGAGCAGAGAAGAAGAAGAGCGGCAATCAGTCGAGCCGGTTTGTTCATGTTGAGCCAAGATTAGCAAACGGCACCCTCGCTTTCCAGGCTTACGCCGGGGCGAC
>JAJXXG010000223.1 GCA_021781255.1 Acidobacteriota bacterium | reverse complement strand
CCGTTGGGCCCACGCCAGCCAGAATCGTCTGCGTCGTTCCTGTGGTGCGGTGCACATTCACGCCGCTATTCACCATTTTGTCGATAACATTGTCGATTTGCTCTTCTGTTGCATGTTCCTGCATTGCTACGATCATTTGTTCTTCCCCGTCTCGGGCGACTGTGCGCCTCCATCGTGGCTCGGACCATTCGTCTGAGCGTTTCTCTTGTTGGCCAATTCATTCTTCTGTAGGGTCCGCATCACGTCGATAATGCGCTCATAGATATGCGTCAACTCGATGTCGGGCAAAGGACCATGATTGGCTGCGCGAATATTCTCGTAAATCTTCTTCTCGCGCGTCGGCTCATAGATGGGAAGTGATGTAGCTACCTTGAGCCGTCCTGCATCCAGCGCTGTTTCTGCGCGGCGATTGAGCAGTTCCACCAACTGGCGGTCCAGGTCATCGATCTGTTGTCGCAGTTCTTCCAACGTCATCGTCTACCTCGTGTATGGGTTGCGTTTCTGTAATCCTACCCGCTCAGGTTCGGAAGATTTCCGAATCCAGAACAGCAGAGAATGGATCGGCCAGAGATAGCGGCATCGCAGAACCTGCTGCATGCCACAGGTCAAGGGTTCGTCAGCGCCGGGCAGACTGCTCCCGTTGCATCCCAGGGCCTGCGCCAGAGGGCTGCCGCAGACCCTTGATAAATCGAGAAACTTCGCCGGGCGCTGTGGCCGGGGTGGAGCGTTCGATCAACTCCACAATTGCGCTGCCAATTACCGCCGCATCTGCAAACTGGCCAACCTGAGCCACATGATCCGCGTTTGAGATGCCGAACCCAACGGCGATTGGCAGCTGGGTCCATCGCCGAATGCGTTCTACCAGCGCTGCGGCGTCGGCGGCTAATTGCTGCTGCTTTCCTGTGATGCCCGTGCGTGAAATCGCATAAATAAATCCTGCTGAATGCTCGGCAATTGCCTGCAAGCGAGCATCGGGACTGGTGGGTGCGGCCAGAAATACAGGATTCAATCCTGTGCGGCGCATCTCCGCCAGATAGTCACCTGCTTCTTCGACGATCATATCCGTAAGCAGAACTCCATCAGCACCGGATTCTGCCGCGGCATCGGCAAATCGACTCATCCCGTAGCGCAGGATTGGGTTTAAGTAAGAGAAGAGAATGATCCCGGCCGCAGGACGCGCCGCGCGCAACTCTGCTGCCAGATTCAGCACATGCTGGAGCCGCGTTCCCGCTCTCAGTGCCCGCTCGCTGGCCCGCTGGATCACCGGGCCGTCGGCCATGGGATCGCTGAACGGCACGCCCAGCTCAATCACATCGGCTCCGGCATCGATGGCGGCCAAAGCGATTTCGCGTGTTACTGCAAGGTCGCCAGGACGTATCTGCGCTGCGTCGGCGTAGAGTCCGTTGTCGCCTGCGGTGAGATAGACCACCAGACCTGGATGCTGTGGAAAGCGTATCGGCATGACATTCAACGGCGCTGGATGATGGACTATCGTCCGCTCAGCGGCTCTGCTCCTGCGATCTTTAACTCTCGGGCCAGAATACCCATATCTTTATCGCCACGACCAGAGAGGTTGACTACCAGTATGGCATGCCGGGGCATCTGCGGCGCAATCCGCAGACACTCCGCCACGGCATGAGCGCTCTCCAGCGCGGGTAAAATACCCTCCGCCTGCGACAGGCGTACAACCGCTTCCAGAACATGAGCATCGTCCGCCGAAACATAGCTGGCTCTTCCATTGTCATGTAAAGCCGCGTGTTCCGGGCCGACCGTTGCATAATCCAGCCCGGCAGAAACCGAGTGGGTCAACGCAACCTGTCCATCTTCATCCTGCAGGACATAGGAGTAGGTTCCCTGCAAAACTCCGGGAACGCCGCCCTCGAAGCGCGCGGCGTGGTCGCCCAGCGATTTGCCCCGGCCACCGGCTTCCACGCCGATGAGACGGACGGCGGGATCGTCGAGGAAGGCGTGGAAAGCTCCGATGGCGTTGGAGCCGCCGCCAACACAGGCCAGGATGGCATCCGGCAGGCGACCTTCGCGCTCCAGCATCTGCTGGCGCAACTCAATGCCGATGACGCGGTGGAAGTCGCGGACCATGGTGGGGTAAGGGTGAGGGCCGAGCGCGGAGCCAAGGATGTAGTAGGTGTCGCGGACGTTGGTGACCCAGTCGCGCAGGGCTTCGTTGACGGCGTCCTTGAGCGTGCGCGAGCCGGAGGTGACGGGACGAACCTCGGCGCCGAGCAGGCGCATGCGCAGGACGTTCAACTCCTGACGGCGGATGTCGTCCTCGCCCATGTAGACGATGCAGTCCATGCCGAGCAGGGCGCAGACGGTGGCGGTGGCGACGCCGTGCTGTCCGGCTCCGGTTTCGGCGATGATGCGGCGCTTGCCCATGCGCCGCGCAAGCAGTCCCTGACCAAGAGCATTGTTGATCTTGTGTGCGCCTGTGTGCAGCAGGTCTTCGCGCTTCAGATAAATCTTGGCTCCGCCCAGTTGCTCGGTCAGTCGTGAAGCAAAATATAGTGGCGTGGGGCGACCGGCAAAGTTGTGCAGCAGATCGTCCAACTCTGCCCGGAAAACCGGATCAGCGCTGGCGGCGGCATAGGCTTGCTCCAGTTCGTTCAGCGCAGCCATCAGTGTCTCTGGCACATAACGGCCGCCATACTCGCCAAATCGTCCTGCCGCGTGGGGCGGCCCTGGTTTCGGTTTTTCTTTCAGTGGGGGAACTGCTGTGCTTGCCATACTCTGCTCCCGGTGCCGGATCGCACCTCTTCCCCGTTAGTTTACTCGCACGGGCCTGCGGTGTCTTTTGTTCATGCGCGTAGCGTAAAGCGGCGATCATGCTAAGCAGTTGTGATATGCCTTCGCATTGGCAACTCGGCGCGGCGGTTGCGAACGAGCCACTGGAGAGCACGGTCCAGGCCCCGCCCGGGGCCTGCGCGTCGATCTCCTGGCCGCCGTCGCAGCAGTCCTCGTCGCCGATGCCGCGCAGCACGTGGTAGCCGGCCGCGAGCGTGATGCTTCCCTGCAGGATCTGCGAGGTATTGCTCCAGCTGCCCGCCCACCAGAGGTTGGTGCCGAATTTCTGCTGGAGAGGCTGATCGTCGACGAACAAGCCGCCGCCGAGCCCGAGATCCGGCCCCCAGCGGAACGACCAGGTGCCCGCCTGGGCGGGCGAGACGTACAGAATCGAGGTCACGTTCCAGGCGATGCTGGAGCCGGCGCCGAACAGCGACTGGTTGTTCTGGCCGTTGAATGCGCTTTGCACCGCGCAGCTGTAGCCCGCGGTCTGGTCATTGCTCGCGTTCCAGCTCGCGTACCAGGCGGACTCGTTCGCG
>JAJXXG010000698.1 GCA_021781255.1 Acidobacteriota bacterium | reverse complement strand
CCTGCTCGACTCCTACGAAAATCTGACCTTTGACGGATCCTCCATTCGCGGGTTCACAGCGCAAAAGGAAAGCGATCTGCGCCTGGGCATCGACTGGGCGGCTTTCTATTGGGTGCCCGCGGATGTCTTCGGCACTGGAAAGGTGGTGGTCTTCGGCAACGTCATCGACAAGGATGGCACGCCCTATTCCGGCGATATGCGCGGTGTGCTCAAGACCTACACCGACAAGCTCTACAAGGAAAAACAGTACACCCTGAACGCTGCCACCGAGATCGAGGGTTTCCTGTTTCAGGGCAAAGACGCCGAGCAGAAGTATCACGAGACCGGAAAGTTTGAGTTCATCTCCGCTGGCGGATACTTCCACTCGATGCCGCTGGACCCGCTGCGTCAGTTCATCGACGTATCCGCGGAGGTGCAGCGGGCGATGGGGTTCCAGAACGAGAAGGATCATCCGGAGGTAGCGCCGAGCCAGTTCGAGATCAACTACAGTTATGCCGAAGCGGTGGCCGCCGCGGATCAGATTCAACTGTACAAGCTGCTCTGCCGCCAGATCGCGAATAACATGGGCTTCACGGCCAGCTTCCTGCCCAAGCCGATTGTCGGCGTGAACGGAAGCGGCATGCATACCAATGTCTCCGTCTCCAAGGGCAAAACCAATCTCTTCTGGGATGAGAAGGGAGAAGAGCAGTTGTCGAAGTTCGGCTGGGATTTTCTGGATCGCATTCTGACGCATGCGCTCGATCTTTGCCTGGTATTCAACTCCAGCGTGAATGCCTACCGGCGCCTGGACCCACACTTCGAGGCCCCGAATCAGATTCGCGCTTCAGCGGTGGATCGCGGCGCGATGATCCGCGTGCCGATCGGCAACCATCGGTCGATGAGAACCGAGGTGCGCGCAGTTGCGCCTGACGCCAACCCTTATCTGACCCTCTACGGCATTTTTAAGACCGGCATCGACGGAGAGATGTCAAAGGCGAAGGATCTGCGCTCCGGTGGCCGCTACCTGCCAGACAACATCCAGAAAGCCATCGACGACTTCAAATCGTCCAAGTGGATCGCGCAGATTCTTGGCGCCGATGTCCAAGGCCGCTATGTTGACTTGAAGCAGGCCGCCGCTCACCGCTCACCGCGCGACCTGGGCAACATTGTGAAGGGATCGGAGGTGCAGTTCCATCACGCGGTCTATAACCAGTCCTTGTGGAACCTGTTCTAACCCGCGAAGCAAGCATGTCACTGTCCACTTCAACTGGCAATCCGCAGTCTTTCGCACCGCGGACCCGATCCGTTGGGAAAGCAAGCGCCGCTTCATGGGAACCGCCCCAGGCTCGAGTTCTGTTATGCGGACGTTAGCTCGATTGCCGAAAAAGGCACGATGCAAAGGAGGGGAAGACAGCGCAGCAAGCCGCGGCAGCGGGCACGCTGACTCTCCGGGAACCGGAGATTGGTGCCCTCATTCGCTCTGCGCTTCCAGCCGGCTCGCCGCAAGCGTCGAACAGCGCCCGGGGCGGCTCAGAGATCAGCGGCTCTCGATGTCACCCGCCCCTGAGCCCAGTTCCTTGCCTGCTCCCTCAATCTGCACCAGAGTGGGTGCGGCGGGTGCAGCCGGACCCATTGCAACCTCATGCTGCCTGCGGGCGATGGCGTCGAGATCCACTGGAATGCCCCCCGGCACAATCACCGGAGCGTTGTAGCGATAATCAAGCTCGCGGGTCATGCGAAAAACGGCGGGAAGAGCCGCGACGATCACGAAAAGCGCAAACCAGCTCCCATCGAGCCCAAAACCTCCGCCGGTCAGCCAATAAGACCCCATCGGGTCGCCCTGGATGATCGGTGAGTGATTGGTCATGCCGTTGACCGCAAGCCCGATGAGCAGCGCCCGACTGGCCTTCCAGCCAAAGTTCACGCCCCAGCTCACCCACAAGGCGCGCGTGCGCACATAGCACGCGGAGAGAAGCAGCCCTATCACCAGAGAAACGGCAAAGCTGGCGTGGCTTGCGCCCGGCAGAAGCGCCTGCAGAATGGCATAAACCAGGGCAAAGGCAAGCGAGGCGCCGACAGGCCCAACGGCGCGGGCAAAGCGCTGGAACGCGTAGCCGCGGAACGCTACCTCTTCCGCCAGTGCGGTCAGCGCAAAAAACGCCGTATCCGTCAGCAGCCAGCCCCACGCAGCCGCCTGCGGCGTAACTGAGATGGCGATACCCCCCAGTACGGCCATGGGCAGCACGCAGGCCAGCGTCATCGCCCAACCCGCGGCCAGCCCCAGACCGGCCTCGCGCGTCCAACCCGGCCGCAGGCATAATCCCTGCTCGCTGATCGGGTGAGGTTGCCGGTCGAACCAGTAACCCATGGCGGCATAGCCTGCCACCAGCAGAAACACCAGCATGGCCTGTTCCAACAGCGGAGACCAGGCATCGCCGGCCAGGCCGCGCGCGCCGCTCACGGCCAGCGAGCGGGCAAAAAACAGATATAGAAATGCGGCGAGAAACTCGAGATACGCGCGCAATCGTCCGCCGGGGTGGTGGGAAGCCGTCAAGCAATCCTCCGTAATGCGGCGTGAACGCTGCATACACCACGATCATTGGCCGGGAGTGCTCCGGTGAGGTTGTCTTGGCGTTTTCTCATCAAAATCGTTGGAGCCTTCAGCCGCAAGAGATCAGCCTTCTGTGTAAAACCGCGCTATGTTGCGGAACTTCTGCTGTCGCGCGGCAACCAGAGCATCCACCGGCATCTGCTTCAGTTCTCTCAGGTGATTGTGCAGCACCGAGCCAAGAAATCCCGATCCCAGCTCCCGCTCCACATGGATGCCGTCCGGCGGCTCCGGAACAATCTCGTCCACGCAACCGAGCTCAGCCACCTCCGGCGCGGAGATACGCAGCGCCTCGGCAGCCAGAGCCTTTTTGCCTGCGTCGTTCCACATGATCGAGGCGCAGCCCTCCGGTGAGATCACAAAGTAGAGCGCGTTCTCCAGGATCAACACGCGGTCTGCGACGGCCAGCGCCAGCGCGCCACCCGACCCGCCTTCGCCGCTGATCACCGAGATCGTCGGCACGCGCAGCCGCGCCATCTCGCGCAGGTTGCGCGCAATGGCCTCGGCCTGGCCCCGCTCCTCGGCGCCCATCCCGGGATAGGCTCCCGGCAGATCGATAAAGCTGATGACCGGGCGGCCGAATTTCTCGGCGATCTTCATGCATCGCAGCGCCTTGCGATAGCCCTCGGGGTGCGGCATACCGAAGTTGCGCCGCACGCGCTCCTTGGTGGTGCCGCCCTTGCGATTGCCGATGAGCATCACTTCTTCGGCGCCCAGCCGTGCCATGCCGCAGGCCACCGCCTCATCGTCGCCAAAGGCGCGGTCCCCGTGAATCTCGCTGAAATCCGTAAAGATTCGCTCGATCAATTCCATGGGATACGGGCGCTGTGGATGCCTGGCCCGCTCGATTCTCTCCCAGGCCGGCGAGGCAGCCTGTGCCTGGAGCTTAACACCTGTATCCTGTTCGCTCATCGATAAGTATGGACCCCCGGGACTACCCCGCCAGCCCTTCAGTGATTCTACAGGCTCAGGTTTCAGGTGTCAGGTGCCAATATTCCTCTCCGGCGCCCCGGTACCCTTTTGATTCAGCTCCTTTATCGGGAAGCTTCGCGGCGAGGCTCCCGATAATTCCGTCGTATCCGGCGACCGTAAAAGGAGATTCTGATATAAATTCGTAACCAGACCGCACAACCGTTATGGGGACCCCGATCTCGATTAACACCCTGCTTCTCATCCAGGATATTCAGTTACTTTGCATCACGCTGGTTTTCGCCATCCTGGCTTTTGATCGCTGGAGTGATCTGACAAGGCGCTGGCTGCTCTACAGTTGTCTCGCCAATTGCGCAGGGGCCGTCATCGAGCTCTCCCCCGTCCACCTGCCCAGTCTCGTCAGCCAGGGAATTGATCCCATGACAATTCCCCTCTCCTATGCCCTTCTCAACGTAGCCTTTGTCTGTTTCGAGCGGCGCTGCAGGCTGACCATATGGATATCGGCCGGGTTCCTGCTGCTGTCGCTTCCGGTCTTCGCGCTCTGGAGCGGCAGATCCGACCCGGTGTGGAGCAACTCGCTCGGCGACTTGATGATCGCGGTCGAATGCGCCATTACACCCGTCATTCTGCTTTCAGGCAAAGAGCGCGCAACCCGCGCCCCGCGCATTGTGATGGGCGGCTTTCTTGTTGCCTTTGCCCTGCTGGAGTTTGCGCGGGCCTGGGTTGCCTTCGGACTCCACGCCCGTCCCGACTCAACCTTCCCAGCGCTGGTCTACTCAAGCGCCGTGGCCTACATCGTCAACGTTGCCTTGTTGCCGCTGGCCGTGGTCTGGATGATGAACGCCCGGCTTGAAGCCGAGCTGCAGCGGCAGATCGCCATCGATCCGCTCACCGGCGTCTACAACCGCAGAGGACTGGCCCCGGTGCTGCAACGGGAGCTCGCCCACTATAAGCGCTACCGCGGCGACTTCTCCTTGGTCCTGCTCGATCTTGACCGTTTCAAGGATCTGAACGACGCCTACGGTCATGCCGCCGGCGATGCGGTACTGATCGCGGTCGCGGAAACCATTCGCAGCCGCCTGCGCGAGACCGATGTTCTTGCCCGGATCGGCGGCGAGGAGTTTCTGATCCTGCTGCCGCACACCACACTTCCTGAAGCGCAGGCAGTGGTCGAAGTCCTCTTTGAGGCCATACGCGGGAAAAAACACGCGCTTCCCGGAGCCGATGTGCAGGCGACAGCAAGCTGGGGCATCACCAATACCAGCGTATGCAAAAACGCCGATGCCCAGGAGCTCTTTCGCCAGGCCGATGCCGCGCTCTACCGTGCCAAGCGCACCGGACGGGACCGGATCTGCACCTTTTCCCCGGACGCGTTTATCGGCGAGTTTCAGTCCTCGGCGTCGCCATTCGAGCCCGTCTGAAGCAGGCTGCGGCCATGTCCCAGCCTCAGCCGCTCGGCGCCCACCCGCTTCCCTGCCCGTCCTTCTGGACCTCCCGCTCCCGCCCTTTTACAAAATTCCGTACTTCTCAAACGCCGCCTTCGACGGCATACCCTCTTCGAGTGCCCTGCGCACCGTCTTCTCCTGGCGCGCTTTCTCGAAGGCGCGGGCCAGAACCTCTTCCTCTGCCGCGCGCGGAATCACGCAGACGCCGTCGAGATCTCCGAAAAGCATATCGCCGGGCATAATCCGCGCCTGCCCGATCTGAATGGGCACGCGAAAATCGATGACCTTGCCGCGCGGGCCCTGGTCCTGCGCGTAGCTGCCGTGCGAGAAGGTGGCAAAACCCAGCGCAAGCACTCCGCGCGTGTCGCGCGAGTAGCCGTCCACAACCGCGCCGGCTGCGCCGCAGCTTCTGGCGCGCACGCTCATCAGTTCGCCCCACAGCGCGTAGCGCGGCGAGGCGCCGGTGCAGATGTAGACCTCGTCGGTCTTCAGATCGTCCAGCGCATCCATCATCAGGCCAAAAGGACGAGCGGAGAGCGGATTGTGCGAGCCGGCCACGGATTCATCGAAAACATCCGCTTCAAGCACGGTCAGGGCGCGGCCGCATACGACCATCGACCGGTCCAGCGGCACAATCGCGGGCGGAAGAAACTGCCGCAACAGTCCCATCTTGTCCATCACATCGCCAATGACGGCGGAAAAAAGCTCACGGCGGGCAGATTGAAAGATCTCTTGATCGGATTGAGACACAGATTGCTCTCCAATCCAAGATGTTAGCAGCGCGCTATCCCCGGGCTCAAAGGTTGGAAGCGAAGAACCGTCTCTCCTCGACCCTGCGCCGACGCACCTTTCGCTCCCAACGCCGGCCGTTGCTGGATGTCGATACTGCCTACCTCGACCGTCCCGCCCGCCGGACCGCCAGACGGCTGATCCGGCCGCTGTCCTTCACCATTTCGTGCACCGCAAAGCCCTTTTCGGCCAGCGCGCCCGTTGGGCACGCCAGCACGCACTTGCCGCATGCCGAGCAGCTCTCGGCCTGCCCCCATTCGTCCTTCAGATCGCTGACAATGCGGCTATAGATGCCGCGCGAGGAGACCTCCCAGACGTTGGCGCCCTCCAGTTCGGCGCACACGCGCACGCAGCGCGTGCAGAGAATACAGCGATTGTGATCGAGAACAAAACGCGGATGCGACATATCCACCGCAAGCCGCGGGTTGTTGTAGTCGTAGCGCACGTGGGTAACGCCAAGCAGCTGCGCCATCGATTGCAGCTCGCACTGTCCGTTCGAAACGCACGACGAACAGATGTGGTTGCGCTCGGCGAGTAGAAGTTCGACTGCCATGCGGCGGTAAAGCAGAAGCCGCGTCGAGGCGGTCTTGATCGACATGCCTTCCTGCACCGGCGTGGTGCAGGCCGGAAGCAGGCGGTCGGTTCCGGCCAGCTCCACCACGCACAACCGGCAGGCGCCCACCGCGCTCAGCCCTTTCAGGTAGCACAACGTGGGAATGTACTTGCCGTTGGCGCGCGCCGCGGCGAGAACGGTATCCCCTTCATGCGCGCTGACGAGCTCGCCGTCAATGCGGACGGAGATGATCTTCGCGCTGCCCTTTTCTTCCATATCTGCCGGCCCTCCTCGCTGCCTGCTTCAACTTGAGCTGGGAGTGCCGCGCAGGTCGCAGCGCAGGCAGCGGCGGCACTCTTCCAGAGCCTCCTGCGGGCTAAGGTTGGCGACAACTTCCTGCTGCGTCCGCGCGCGCGCCGCCGCCGGCAGCCACCCGGCGGCATGGCGGCGTGACAGGCTCGGCTCTCCGGGCGCGCTGCGGCTGTAATCGAACTCGGGGAAGAGCTGCTCCCAGCGACTGATGCCCGCCTTTTCCTGGCCCATCAGCCGCCCGTCGATCTTGCGCGCCGCCTGCTTCCCGCCGCTCATGGCATTCGACATGTTCGATGCGCCCGTAATCACGTCGCCGCCCGCGTAAAATCCCGGCCGGCTGGTCTCGCACGTAAAGCGATCGACCGCAATCGTGCCTTCCTCCTTCAGTGCGAGGCCCGAGGCCCGGCAAAAATCCATATCGAAGGTCTCGCCGACGGCCAGAATGACGCTGTCGCACTCGAAGCGCTGCACCTCGTCGGTGGGGATAGGCCGCCGGCGGCCGGATTTGTCGTATTCGCCAAGGCGCGTCTTCACGATTTCGATCGCCTTCACGCCGCCATCGGCTCCGCCCAGGATGCGATGCGGCGCGGCCAGAAAAACAAAGCGTACGCCCTCCTCTTCGGCCGCCTGAATCTCCTCGTCGATGGCGGGCATGTCCTTGCGCTCGCGCCGGTAGAGTATGGTGGCCTGAGCGCCCATGCGCAGCACGGTGCGCGCCGAGTCGATCGCCGCATTCCCGCCGCCAATGATCGCCACGCGGGAGCCGATGGGAACTCGTTCGCCGCGGGCGACCGACTCCAGAAAAATCAGCGCGGGGAAAACGCCTTTGAGCTCCGTACCCGGCAGATAAAGCCAGGACTCCTTCCACGTGCCGATCGAGATAAACACGGCGTCAAAGCCGGCGGCAAGGTCGTTCAGCGGCGGATCGGAGCCGACACGCGCATTGAAGATGAAGCGGACTCCAACGCCTTCGATCAGATCGAGCTCGCGGCGCAGCACCGCCTTCGGCAGCCGGTATTCGGGAATGGCGAAACGCAGCATGCCTCCGGCCTCACCGCGCTCCTCGAACACGGTCACCTCGTGACCCAGCATCGCCAGATAAAAGGCCGCAGTCAGCCCCGTCGGGCCGGATCCGGCAACTGCAACCTTGCGCCCCGTGGGCGGAAGCCGCCGCGACAGGATCCGCTGCATCATGGAGTCGAAGCGCTCCGATTGAAATATCGAGTCCGCAATCAGACGATGCACCTCGCGCATGTTCACCACTTCATCGAATGACTGGCGGCGGCAGCGATTATCGCAAGGGTGCTGGCAGACCCGGCCCGTAGAAGCCGGCAGCGGATTATCGAGAAGCACCGACTCGAACGCGTCGTCCAGCCTCCCCGCGCGGTAGAGCTCGAGAAAACGGGGAATGTTCATGCGCAACGGGCAACTGTTTTCGCAGGGCGAGAGCGCCAGCTCCTGGCACACGCCCGCGCGGCAGCGATGCGCAACGATGTGATCTTCGTACTCGTCGCGGAAATGACGGATCGTTGTGAGCACGGGATTTGGCGCCGACTGACCAAGCGCGCACAGTGAGCAATCGCGGATCATGCGGCCAAGCTCGTCGAGAAGATTGAGCTGTGCGCTTGTGCCGTCGCCCCGGGCGATGGAGTTGAGAATGCGCAGAGCCTTGTTGAGGCCCACGCGGCAGGGCACGCATTTGCCGCAGGACTCGGAGTGCGTGAACTCGATAAAGTAGCGGGCCACATCGACCATGCAGCTGTCTTCATCCATCACCACCATCCCGCCGGAGCCCATGATTGAGCCGATCTGCGCCAGGCTCTCGTAATCCACGGGCGTGTCGAACATCTCCACCGGTATGCACCCCCCGGACGGCCCTCCGGTTTGCACCGCCTTCACGCGGCGGCCGTTCACTGCGCCTTCGCCGATGTCGTAAATAAAGCTCTTCAGCGGCGTGCCCAGAGGCATCTCAATCAGCCCCGTGTTCTGCACTTTGCCCACCAGCGAAAACACCTTCGTGCCAGGGCTCTTGGAACTGCCCGTCTCCGCAAACCACGCCGGGCCGCGCGTAACGATAGGCGCAATGTTGTACCAGGTTTCCACGTTGTTGATGCTGGTCGGCCGTCCCCACAGTCCTTTTTGCGCAGGGTACGGCGGGCGGGGACGCGGACGGCCGGCAAAACCTTCGAGGGAGGCGATCAGCGCCGTCTCTTCGCCGCACACAAATGCGCCGGCTCCCTGCACCAGCTCGATGTCGAAGTCGAATCCGCGGTCGAGGATGTTCTTGCCCAGCAGTCCGTATTCGCGCGCCTGCTCGATGGCGCGGCTCAGGCGGCGCACCGCAAGCGGGTACTCCGCGCGCACGTACACAATGCCCTCGGTTGCGCCGGTTACATAAGCGCCGATAATCATGCCTTCAATCATCGAGTGCGGATCGCCTTCGATCTCGTTGCGATTCATATACGCGCCGGGATCGCCCTCGTCGGCATTGCAGATGATGTATTTGGTGTCGGCTTTGGCCCGGGCCAGAAAGTCCCACTTGTTCCCGGTGAGAAAGCCCGCGCCGCCGCGGCCGCGCAGGCGCGAGGCCTTGATCTGCTCGATCACAGCTTCGGTACGGTTGTCGATCAGCACCTGGTAGAGCGCCTGATACCCTCCCACGCCGATATGCTCTTCGATATCCGAAGGGCTGATAAGCCCGCAATTGCGCAGGACGATCTTCTTCTGTCCCTTGAAAAAAGGCAGCGCGCTCCAGAGCGGAATATCCGGCAGACCCTGGCCATAGCGCACGTGCGCGGTGATGTGATCCCACTCCTCGATCTTGCAGTAAACCAGGTCCGGCGGCAGGGTTCCCGAAGAAACCCCTTCAAGAATGCGGTCGGCGTCGTTAGCCTGCACCCGCCGCAGCATCACGATGGGACTGCCGGGCAGGCGCACGCTCACAATCGGCTCCTGGAAGCACGGCCCGAAACAGCCTACGCTGGCCACCAGCACATCCAGGCCGCTGCGCTGTGTCGCCTCGTTCAGCGCGTGAAACACCTCCTCCGCCCCGTTGCCGCGGCCGCACGTTCCCATGCCCACCGTGATGCGGGGCATGGAAGGCGTAAGCTTGGCCAGTCCGGCCTCCCGCACCGCGTTGAACGCGCCGATATCCTGTATGCGCGGCATCACTTCCTCCCTTGCAGCAGCATCTTCACTTCGCGCTGCAGTGTGCGCTCGTTCACGTGGCTGAGAATGTGGTGGTCGACCTCGACCACCGGAGCCAGCGCACACTGCCCGAAACAAGCCACCGTGCGCACGGTAAATCGGCGATCGCCAGTCGTCAGCGCCATTTTGTCGGCCTCACAGTTCTCGCACGACTCGCGCTCGTTCAGGCCCAGGTCAAGACAGAGTTTCTCCAGCAGATCGCGCGAGCCGCGGGTGTGGCAGGCGGTTCCGCGGCACACGCAAACCACGTGCTCGCCCTGGGGCTCGAGATTGAACAGGGCATAGAACGTGACTGCGCTATAAATCCTCGACGGCGGAATGCCCGTCTCGCCGGCAATGTAGCGCAGCGCTTCCATCGACAGATACTTGTGCGCGTTGGCTGACTGAACCGTCTCCAGAATCCCCAGCAGCGCGCCCGGCCGCTTTCCGTATCTGGAGATGGCTTGATCGATCAGCAATCGCTCGTGCGCTTCCAGCTCGCGCTGCGCAACTTCAGGAGCAGCCGTAGGCATCTTCCCTCCTGGCTGGGTTCGGCAAAGCACGCGGCGCCGAACCCTCACAATGTGGGCAGATTCTCCGGAACAGAGATGTGCTCGCCGGTCGGATGTTGCGCTGCGCAGGCCCTGCGCGATCGGTCAAAGACACGGCAGGATCACCGGCATCTCCCCAGAGAAGGTCCGGCTGGAACTTTGCTCCTGTTGGCGTCGGTTGGGATGTGCCTCTGGTCACAGGCAACTGTGACTGCCGAGGCCGCTCCCGAAAAATATGCGGCGCAATGCCGGAGTTCTATGCCTCCGGCGCGGCTGCTCCCGCGTCGTCGCTCGCCTCTGCAGATTCCGCCGCGGGAGCCTCATCGGCCTCGACGGCGGCGAGCGGTCCAAGCAGCGTATTGATGCGATAGCCTGCGACTTCGGCGGAGTTCAGTGCGTTGGCCACGGTCGCGCTCAATGCGCCCACCGCTGCGCGGCTGGGTGCTGGTTCGGCCGCCAGATGCAGCAATGCAGGCATCAGCAGCCACCACAGCAGTTCCTCGTAGCGCTCGCGGATCAGATAAAAATGGCCTTCGGACTCATGCACGCCGGAAAGCCAGCGCACATCGGGATCGAGCCAGAGCGGCGGCGCAAGCGCAACCTGCTCTGTCTCGGACTGCGAGCTTGCAGGCGATACGCCGTCTTCCCCGGTCTCCGCATTCAGCGAGCCCTTCGGCGCGCTCGCGGCCGGCTCTTCTGCGCCCGCGGCTGATTCGCGCTGCGTCTGCGCAGACACTGATTCGGCCTTCGCCTCTTGCAGCGCGGAATCGGACGCGGCGGCGCCCATGCCTGCGGCCGGTCCGGGCTCTTGCGCGCCTTGCGCCTCGCCGCTCTTGCCGATGTCGGCGCCGGTCAGCAGCAGCACCTTGATGCGAGCCGCCGCGCGCCAGGCCTCGTCACCCTTGAAACCCAGCGCCGTAAAGGCCTGGCCAAGGGGCTCGCGCAGGCGCAGACGGTCGAACAGATCCAGAGCTGTGCGTGCCGGCTCGGCAGCGTCGATCGATTCCGCCAGCCACTGCAGCACGCACCATCCAAGCACAGGGCCCCACATCTCCGTCGCGGTCAGTTGCGGACTGGGACTGGGCAGAACGCTCCGCGCCGCGGCCGTCCATGGCGACGAAAAGAGCGCTTCCACCGCCGGAATCTGCATGGCCGCGCGGAGAAGCTTCGTCAAAGCCTGCGCCTGCGCCGCGGCATCGGGCGCCTCGTAACCAGCCTCGGGTCTGCCGGATTCACTCCGGCGCACGGCATAGGCATCCGCCGCCAGTTGCAGCAGCGCGGCCGCGCGCGGCCATGCCTCTTTCAGGAACTCGCTGCGCAGCCGCTCCGCCTTCTTCGCGCTCTCCGTCCCCATCGCCCTTGCGCCGCCCGCCGCAGGAACTCCCAGAGCCGCCACATCGGCAAAGTGCCGCACCGGATCAGGCGCCAGGAGCTTCTTCAGCGCATCATGGACGGGCCTGAGTTCGAGATTGACGAGCTCGTCGCTGAGCGACGCAACGCCGCGGCCGTCGAGCCACTCGGCCAGCCGGTCCCAGGGTTGATCGGGCGTGGGCTGAAGCTCGATCCAATCCATGAAAACATGACACTGATAGGCGTGAAGGCTCAGCGTCAGCCCGCGGTTGTACAGCTCGCCGGCCCGCCGCAGATATTCGAGCCCGGTGAGCGAGTCCCGGAAAGCAATGATCGCGCCATGATGACCGCTCAGCCCCAGGCCTTCGGTCAGGCGCCGCTGGCGGAGCTGGCCCGAGCCTTTGTCCGCATACGCCGATGAGAAATCGATGGTCCCATGCGCGTCCGCATAGCGGTTGTGATAAACCACCAGCGCCCGGGCGTCGCCGTTCCGGTTGGAGTAGGCAAAAACGTCTTCGTTCACCGAGCCTGATGGATGGAAAAAATCGTAGAGCAGAAAATGCGCGCTCTCGGCAAAGAGCCAGCGGCTCTTCAGCAGCGGGGCAACCTGACGCTCATGCCGCTCCACCAGCCAGTGGTCGGGATTTTCCTCGTACCGCGGCCAGCGGTACTCCATGCCGTACTTTTCGGTGTAGCCCTCGATCTGGCCATGCCCGAACATCGGCAGGCCCGGCAAGGTTGACATCAGAACCGCTACCCCAAAGTACTTGTCGCCTTTCCCGAACTGGTCGATGGCGGTGCGCTCGTCGGGGTTCGACATGAAGTTGACGTACCGCTTCATGATGTCGGGATCGAATTCGAGCGTATTCTTGATCACCGAACGGTACTTGCCGTTATCCTCGTCGCGCAGCATGTTCATGAACGCCGAGTTGTATACGCGGTGCATGCCGAGAGTGCGCACAAAGTAGCCTTCCATCAGCCAGAACGCCTCGGCCAGCAGAAGCGTGCCCGGAACCTCCGCCGCGACGCGATCCACCACCTCGCGCCAGAATTCGTGCGGCATGTGACGGTCGAACTCGGCCTGATCCATCCCGTACTCGGCTCGCGAAGGAATGGCTCCGCTCGATCCCGGGCCGGGAAACCACAGGCGATGAAAGTGTCGCTTGGCCAGTGTCATCGCCGCATCGAAGCGGATCACCGGAAACAGGCGCGCCACATGCAGGATGGTCTGAATCACCTGCTCGCGCACCGCGGGGTTCAGGTAGTCGAGCTGCGCCGTGTCGTTCCACGGAAAACTGGTGCCGTCGTTGCCGTGATAGATATAACGCGTATCTCCGCTGGCTTTGTCGCGGCGCCGGAAGACCACCGCGGCGTCGGACTGCTCGAAGTAGTGGTCTTCGATCTTGATCTCCACCCGGCTGTCATGCGAGAGATCGGGGCCCTCAAAGCTGTAGGCCGGGTAGGGCGAATCCCCGCGCCCGATAAACCACTCCGGGTGCTCGACCACCCACGGCGAATCGATGCCCATGTGGTTCGGCACCATGTCGCTGGCCAGGCGGATACCGTGATGAAAAGCGCGATCGCGCAGATGAATGTAGGCCGCCTCGCCGCCCAGATCGTCGGCGATGCGGTAATCGAACAGCGAATAAGCCGAGGCAACTGCCTCTCGATTGCCGCAAAGCTGCTTGATGGTGCGCGAAGCGCGGCTGCGCTCCCACACGCCGATCAGCCATAGCGAGTTGATGCCGCGCGCTGCAAGCTGCGCCAGATCCTCGTCGGGAATCTCGTCGAGCCGTCCGATATGACGGCCGTACTTGCGGCTTAGCTGCGCCAGCCAGACGTAAGTGCTCTTGGCAATCA
>JAJXXG010000746.1 GCA_021781255.1 Acidobacteriota bacterium | reverse complement strand
TCGATCCGGGACTTGCGATCGCGTCCATGGCCCCGCGCAGGGGGGACTGCGCGTCTACTGCCCGCACCCGGCTCCACTCCCGCGATGGTGATTTGATTGAACGTAGGGGGATGTTCTTCCGCCGCTCCTGCTCCTGCCGCTGAGACCTGCAACGCGAACCGCTGCCTCATGGGATCGGCGCCGCCTAATGTCCCATGTACACCTTGCGCATCTGCAGGAACGGATGCTCCAACAGGCAGAATGTCACGAAGGAAACGGCGCCCGACATGACCACAACCAACGCAACCGCGGCCAGATTGCCGACAATGGGATTCGCCAGGAGGAATGGAGCATGATGAGATAGCGCCCCAATCCAGCGCGCCACCACCGGGCACATGTATTCGTGGTTCAGATACATGCCAAAGGAAAGCCTGGAGATCCAGTAGAAGATCTTGCCATTAAAGACTTTCAGCTCCCGCTGCAACCCCAGCCACGCCAGACTGCCAAACAGCAGAGCAAGCGCAAAGAAGCCGAAGACTCCGCCCTGCGCTGCATAGAGCACTGCCGCAATGCCCAGACTGTATGCCGCCAGCAGCCAGGGCGAAGCAAACCGGCTACCGGGCTTGTCGCTCGCAGCCCAGTAGTTCGCAATCAGCAGCCCCATGATGAGCCCGTCGCAATGCGTGATCGACGGATAGTAGAGAGTGGCAAAAGCCGCCGGGCTATGTACAAAAAAGTGGCCCGTCTCGGCCACCCACAAAACTCCGCGCAGCACCGGAACAGTAAGCAGTGCAGCCCATAACCACTTCCGGCAATCACGCAGGTGGTGAATCCGCCCCGCCAGCAGATACAGGGCGACCGGAACCACTATGTAGAACTGTTCCTCGGTACACAGAGACCAGCTCCCCATCACGATTCCGTGGTTCACGTAGTTGGTGAGGAAGACGACATCGGTCCAGCCGAACTGTCTTGTCGTCAGCCCGTAGCCCGCGCACAGAAAGTAAAAGAACACCACCAGGAAGGTGAAAAAATAAAGCGGCCAGATGCGAAATCCGCGGCGCAAAATGAAGCGGCCGACGCAAATCTGCCCGGTGCGTCGGATCTCCTTCCACAGTTGGCCGCCGATGAAGAAGCCGCTGAGAATGAAGAACAGGTCAACGCCGATCCATCCGTTGCGTACAAGCAGAAAGTGCGCATAACGGTTGGAGCCGTATGCATCCTCAAAGCGCGCGCTCATGTGCCCGTTCACGACCAGCAGAATGGCGAGCGAGCGCAGTCCGTCGAGATACGGAATCTGCGCCTCCGGCGCGCGCGCCAGATCGCGGATCGCCGAGCGGATCCAGTTGCCCCATGCCATGCGCCGCGCTTCTGCCATATCCTCCCGAAGCCTCGCCAACGGGCGTGCTGCGCCTGCTTACAACCTCGCACCCCGCCACCGGGTGCGCTTACGAACTCCTGCCCGCCGGCCTTCCCGCTAACCCGGCAGCCATAGGCCATACGGCCGGGCGCAGGCATCGGGATGCTTCTGCCGTGGACAGGCATTGCATCACTTCAACAAACAGCCGCCATCCCGCAATCACGCGCGATCGAAACGAAGCTGCACATCGTCGGAATATTGACTTCCTGGTTTCTTGGCGGCAGTGCGAACGCGAAGAAATCGGAGCCTGTGGGGATCTGCGGGGAAGCCGATCATACGGTTGTGCACCCCATCCCGTTCATGCCGGGATGGGGTAAGGTTTAACTGTAAGCGCCTTACTGCAGCGCAACGCCGTCGAGCTTGGCCTGATAAGTAACGATCGTCTTGAGCATGTCGTAAGGAATGTTGGCTGGAACCTCACGTCCGTTGATAACCAGAGTGGGTGTGGAGTTAATGCCGAGATCGGTAGCCAGCTTCACTGAGGCATCGATATTGGCTTTGATTGCCGGCGTTGCCGCACAGGCAGATACCTTGGCCGTGTCGAGTCCCGCCTTGACCACGGCGCTATTGAGCGTCAGCGTGGCGCCGTCAGCGGTAGCAAGCCCTTCCTGTCCGTCAAAGACCGCCGAAGCAAACTGGAAAAAGGCGGTGCTGCCGCCAAGCTTGTTGACACAGAGGCCATACTCGGCAGCCCTGACCGCCTCAGGGTGGATGGCAGCCAGCGGAAAGAGCTGGAAGACGATCCGCGCCTTGGGAAAGTCGGTAACGAGCTTATCCATATTGGCCTGGGCCTCTTTGCAATGAGGGCACTCGAAGTCAGCGAACTCCACAATCTCCAGATCCTTCGACGCAGTGCCGCGATAGGGTCCATCGGCTCCCGTCTGGGCCAACTGACGGAAGGCGGCAAAGGGATGATCGCCAAAACTCATAATGCTGTCGTTGGTGATAATGTGCGTGCCGTCGGGCATAACGAAGAAGGAGAAGGCAGCGGGCCGCTGCTTGCCCGTCTTGTCGCCTACAAAAACAACCACCTTGCTGACACCCTCAATCGGGGTCGTGAGAATGGCTTCCACCTGCCATACGCGGTTCTCGTCATAGCCCCAGTTGGACGTAAGGAAATTATTGACGGTTTCCTTCGTAGGCGCGGCGGCCGTGAAGTTCTTCGGATCGGGCGGGGGAAATGTGGGCGCGGCCGACGGCGCCGGAGCCGAGGGCTCGGCTGTAGACTGGGCCGCGGTGGTGGGCGCCGAATGGATACCGGAATCGGGGGCGGGCGGCACATGCTCCTGCGCAGAGGCCTGATACAGGCACAGGAAAAGGGCGATCGGCGCAACGGCGCCGAGCAAACGGGCAGACGAACGAATCAACTTGGTCTCCTTCGAGGCGGAAAAACTCCCTCTTTCTAGCTTATAACGAGGGATCGGCGGACGGCGCCTATACCTGGACCTTGACCGCAATGGGAAAGCGGCGGCCCATCCCAAACGACTTGGCCGTGACCTTGAGAACTGGAGCCGCCTGCTGGCGCTTGTACTCGGAACGCTCGATCAGGCGCACGGTATGCCGCACCAGATCGAGTGGTAAACCGCACCCGGCAGCTATGCGCTCCGGCGTTTCATAGCGCTCCACATAGGCTTCGACAATGGGGTCGAGAACATCGTAGGGAGGCAGCGAGTCCGTGTCCATCTGGCCTGGGCGCAATTCTGCAGAGGGCGGCTTGGTAAGAATGGAAGCCGGAATCACTTCATGCTCCCGGTTGAGCCAGCTGCAGACCGCGTAAACGCGCGTCTTGACCAGATCGCCGATCACGGCAAGGGCGCCGACCATATCGCCATAAAGCGTGCAATATCCAGTCGACATCTCGGATTTGTTGCCGGTCGTCAACACCAGCCCGCCGAACTTGTTCGAGAGTGCCATGATCAGCGACCCACGAATCCGCGATTGAAGGTTTTCCTCCGCCAGACC